>NZ_JBEXGE010000006.1:0-274953 GCF_040607155.1 Micromonospora sp. NPDC005324
CCGGACAGCCCGATCTCGCGGGGTCGGCTCTGTCCGAAGGGTTCGGCGAGCAAGAGCCTGGTGACCAGTCCGCTGCGGCAGACCACTGTCCGCTACCGCCGGCCGTACTCGACGCAGTGGGAGGATCTGGAGCTCGACACCGCGCTCGACATGATCGCCGATCGGATCCTGGCCGCCCGCGAGCAGACCTGGGAGGACGTCGACACGCAGGGCCGGCCGCTCAACCGGACGATGGGTATCTCCAGTCTGGGTGGGGCGACGCTGGACAACGAGGAGAACTACCTCATCAAGAAGTTGTTCACCGCGATGGGGGCGCTCCAGATCGAGAACCAGGCCCGTATTTGACACTCCGCCACCGTCCCCGGTCTGGGGGCCAGCTTCGGTCGTGGCGGTGCGACGGATTTCCAGCAGGACATCGCCAACGCTGACGTGATCGTCATTCAGGGTTCGAACATGGCCGAGGCACACCCGGTGGGTTTCCAGTGGGTGATGGAGGCCAAGCGTCGGGGAGCGAAGATCTTCCACGTCGACCCTCGGTTCACGCGGACGAGTGCGGTCGCGGACGAGTACCTGCCGATCCGGGCGGGCACCGACATCGCGCTGCTCGGTGGGGTGGTGCGCTACATCCTGGACAACGAGTTGGACTTCCGGGAGTACGTCGTCGCCTACACCAACGCGGCGACGATCGTCAGCGAGGAGTTCAGCGACACCGAGGACGGCGACGGCTTCTTCTCCGGCTTCGACCCGGAGACCGGCACCTATGTGCAGGACAGCTGGCAGTACGAGGGGCACGAGGGTTCCTCGGGCAGTGGGCACACCGCCCAGGAGCGGGACAGCGCCGCGGGGTTGACGCACGAGTCGCACGGCGCGCCGGTGGGCGGGCAGACCCGGCGCGATGAGACGTTGCAGCACCCGCGGTGCGTCTACCAGATCCTCAAGCGGCACTTCGCCCGTTACACCCCGGAGATGGTGGAGCGGGTCTGCGGGATTTCGCAGGCGCAGTTCCTGGAGTTGGCGCGGGCGTGGACGGCGAACTCGGGTCGGGACCGCACCGGCATGTTGATCTACTCGGTCGGGTGGACGCAGCACAGTGTGGGTGTGCAGTACATCCGCACCGGCGCGATCATCCAGCTGTTGCTGGGCAACATGGGTCGCCCAGGTGGCGGGGTGATGGCGCTTCGTGGCCACGCCAGCATCCAGGGCTCGACCGACATCCCGACGCTGTTCAACCTGTTGCCCGGTTATCTGCCGATGCCGCACCACGCCGAGCACCCGAGCTTCGACGAGTGGGTGGACAGCATCCGCCACCCGGGGCAGAAAGGGTTCTGGGGCAACGCGGGGTCGTTCGCCGCCAGCCTGCTCAAGGCGTACTGGGGTGACGCGGCGACGCCGGAGAACGACTTCTGCTACGGCTACCTGCCTCGGCTGACCGGTGATCACGGCACGTACCAGCAGGTGCTCAACATGATCGATGGGAAGATCAAGGGGTACTTCCTGCTGGGGCAGAACCCGGCGGTCGGTTCGGCGCACGGTCGGGCGCAGCGGCTCGGCATGGCCAACCTCGACTGGTTGGTGGTCCGGGACCTGTTCATGATCGAGAGCGCGACGTTCTGGCAGAACGGCCCCGAGGTCGCCACCGGGGAGATCGTGCCGGAGGAGTGCCGAACGGAGGTGTTCTTCCTACCCGCCGCGTCGCATGTGGAGAAGGAGGGCACGTTCACCCAGACGCAGCGGTTGTTGCAGTGGCGGGAGAAGGCCGTCGAGCCGCCGGGCGACGCCCGCTCCGAGCTGTGGTTCTTCTATCACCTGGGCCGCAGACTGCGGGAGAAGCTGGCCGACTCGCCGCTGCCGCGCGACCGGGCGCTGCTCGACCTCACCTGGGACTATCCCACGCACGGTCCGCACGCGGAGCCGAGCGCCGAGGCGGTGCTGCGCGAAATCAACGGGTACGACGTGGCGACCGGCCGCCCGCTGTCCGGTTTCGCCGAGGCCCGCGCGGACGGCTCCACCGCGATCGGTTGTTGGATCTACAGCGGCGTGTACGCGGACGGGGTGAACCAGGCGGCCCGGCGCAAGTCCCGGCACGAGCAGGACTGGGTGGCCGCCGAGTGGGGTTGGGCGTGGCCGGCGAACCGGCGCATCCTCTACAACCGTGCCTCCGCCGACCCGGACGGCAACCCGTGGAGTGAGCGCAAGCGTTACGTGTGGTGGGACGCGGAGAAGGCCGAGTGGACCGGTTACGACGTGCCGGACTTCGAGAAGACCAAACCACCGTCGTACCGGCCGCCAGCCGGCGCGTCCGGGCCGGAGGGCATCGCGGGCGACGACCCGTTCGTCATGCAGGGCGACGGGAAGGGCTGGCTGTACGCGCCCAGCGGTGTCCTGGACGGGCCGCTGCCGACGCACTACGAGCCGGTGGAGTCGCCGGTGCGTAACCCGCTCTACGGTCAGCAGGCCAACCCGACCCGCAAGATGTACGCACACCCGGTGAACTCGGTGAACCCGAGCCCGCCGCAGGAGCACGCCCAGGTGTTCCCGTACGTGTTCACTGTCAGCCGGCTCACCGAGCACCACACCGCCGGCGCGATGAGCCGGACCGTGTCACCGCTGGCGGAGCTGCAACCGGAGATGTTCGTCGAGGTGTCCCCGGCCCTGGCCGGCGAGGTCGGGCTGACGCACCTGGGCTGGGCACACCTGGTCAGCGGCCGCGCGGTGATCGAGGCGAAGGTGCTGGTGACCGACCGGCTCACCCCGTTGCGGGTGGACGGTCGGATCATCCATCAGGTGTGGTTGCCGTACCACTTCGGTTTCGAGGGTCTTGTCACCGGTGACTCGGCCAACGACCTGTTCGGCATCAGCCTGGACCCGAACGTGCTGATCCAGGAGAGCAAGGTCGGCACCTGCGACGTGCGGCCGGGCCGCCGTCCCACCGGCCCGGCGTTGCTCGACCTGGTGGCCGACTACCAGCGGCGCGCAGGGATCATCCCGGGCCAGCACGCCCCGGCCGTCACCACAGACAATGAGGGGAAGGAGCACGGTGCTTCCTGACCCGAACAGCCTGTACGGTCCGCTGGACCCGGCACCCGACGCCGGCTACGAGAACGCGCCACCCCGGATGGGGTTCTTCACCGACACCAGCGTCTGCATCGGCTGCAAGGCCTGTGAGGTGGCCTGCAAGGAGTGGAACGGCGTCCCGGAGAGCGGCCTGGACCTGCTCGGCATGTCGTACGACAACACCGGCGCGTTGACAGCGAACTCGTGGCGGCACGTCGCGTTCATCGAGCAGCCCCGCCCGAGCGGGCATGGTGCCGCACTGGCCGACGTCCTCGGCGCGCCGGTCGACGCCAACCCGGTCCGGCCGGTCGACGCGGGGCCGCAGTTCCTGGGGATGCCGGGGGCCCGGCCACCGGGCCGGGGCACGGGTGTCGAGGAGCGCACGGATTTCCGGTGGCTGATGATGTCGGACGTCTGCAAGCACTGCACCCATGCGGCCTGCCTGGACGTCTGCCCGACGGGTTCGTTGTTCCGCACCGAGTTCGGCACGGTGGTGGTGCAGGAGGACATCTGCAACGGGTGTGGGGTACTGCATCTCG
This sequence comes from Micromonospora sp. NPDC005324, assembly GCF_040607155.1. Classification (NCBI taxonomy): domain Bacteria; kingdom Bacillati; phylum Actinomycetota; class Actinomycetes; order Micromonosporales; family Micromonosporaceae; genus Micromonospora; species Micromonospora sp. NPDC005324. The sequence continues at coordinate 3,594 of NZ_JBEXGE010000006.1, forward strand.
GCGTGTCCGTACGGCGTGATCGATCAGCGCAAGGACGACGGCCGGGCGTGGAAGTGCACGCTGTGCTACGACCGGTTGGGTGCGGGGATGACTCCGGCGTGTGCGCAGGCGTGTCCGACCGAGTCGATCCAGTACGGGCCCCTCGACGAGTTGCGGGAGCGCGCCGCCGCCCGGGTGGCGACGCTGCACGACCGGGGGGTCCCCGAGGCCCGCCTGTACGGGCACGACCCGAACGACGGCGTGGGCGGTGACGGGGCGTTCTTCCTGCTTTTGGACGAGCCCGAGGTGTACGGGCTGCCACCCGACCCGGTCGTGACCACTCGTGACCTGCCGAAGATGTGGAAGCGCGCCGGCCTCGCCGCTCTCGCCATGGCGGCGGCGACCGTCGCCGCGTTCGTCGGAGGTTCCTCATGACCCCACCGGGCCCCGTGGGCGACCGGTTCCGTCGCTTCCGGGAGCGGCTCGCCGCCGAGGGCGGCGACCAGTCCCAGGTGAGCGACGAGCGGCCCAGTGCCGCGAGTGGTGCAGAGGCCACGAGCGGCGCGGAGGTCGCACGCGGTGGCGACCTCGCGACTGGAAGGGGTACCGGCAGCGGCAGCAGCCGCCGGGGCGACACGGCGGAGCGGCGGAGCGCCGGAGCCGCCGGCCGGCGGGGCAGGCGGCGCGGCGGCGGCGGCGAGGAACTGCGGGTGCCGGAGGCCGAGTTCACGTCCTACTACGGTCGGCCCGTTCTGAAGGGGCCGGTCTGGAAGTGGGACATCGCCGCGTACCTGTTCACCGGCGGGTTGGCCGCCGGCTCGTCGCTGCTCGCCGCGGGCGGGCAGCTCACCGGGCGGCCCGCGCTACGGCGTGCCGGTCGGGTCGCCGCGTTGGCCGCCGTCAGCGCCAGCGCCGTCTTCCTGGTGAAGGACCTGGGCCGGCCGGCGCGGTTCCACCACATGCTGCGGGTGGCCAAGCCGACCTCGCCGATGTCGATGGGCACCTGGATCCTCACCGCGTACGGGCCGGCGGCGGGCATCGCCGCGATCGCCGAGGCGGCCGGTGTGCTGCCCCGGCACGGTCTGCTCGGGCTGGCCGGCCGGGCGTTGCCGCCGATCGGGCACGCCGCGGGGCTGCTCGCCGCCGGCACCGCGCCGGCGCTGGCCACGTACACCGGGGTGTTGCTGGCCGACACGGCGGTGCCGTCGTGGCACGAGGCGTACCCCGAGCTGCCGGTGATCTTCGCGGGCAGCGCGCTGGCCAGCGGCGCCGGCGTGGGTCTGCTCGCCGCGCCGCCGGCCCAGACCGGACCGGCCCGCCGGATGGCGGTGGCCGGCGCGGCCCTGGAGCTGTACGGCGCGCACCGGGTGGAGACCCGCCTCGGCCTGCTCAGCGAGCCCTACCGGTTGGGCCGGCCGGGTCGGTTGCTGCGCGCCGGGCGACTGCTGACCATCGGCGGGGTGGCGGGTGCGCTGCTGGGCCGGCGCAGCCGGGTCCTCGGGGCGCTCTCGGGGACCGCGCTGCTGGCCGCGTCGGTGCTGACCCGGTTCGGCATCTTCTACGGCGGCGTCGCCTCGGCCCGCGACCCCCGCTACACCGTGGTGCCGCAGCGCGAACGGGTCGAGGCGCGGCGAACCGCCATGGATCTTCCATCTGATCGGGCGGTCCCGCCCGCGGTGTGATCGAATGTCCGGTGGAGGCGTTCAGGCGGCTGGTGCCCCTCCCGGTCTTCAAAACCGGAGTGGTCCGGGACCCGGGCCAGGCGGGTTCGATTCCCGTCCGTCTCCGCCACACCGCTTGCAGGAGATGACGTGATGGGCGACGGCCCGGTGGACCCGCGACGTCGGGTGCCCCGTACGGACACGCTGCTCGCCGACCCGGTGCTGGCCGCCGCCACCGCGAGCCTCGGCCGGGAGCAGGTCAAGGCGATCGTCTCCCACGCGCAGGGCCGCGCCCGCCGCGGTGAGCTCAACCCCGACGAGGTACGCGACGCGGCGGTCGCCGCGCTGCCCACCGCCGGCCCCCGGGTCGTCCTCAACGCCACCGGTGTCGTGCTGCACACCAACCTGGGTCGGGCGCCGTTGTCGTCCGCCGCCGTCGCCGCTGTGGTGGCCGCCGCCGGGCACACCGACGTCGAGTTGGACCTGGCCACCGGCCGGCGGGCCCGACGCGGCCGGGGCGCGCTCGACGCGCTGACCGCCGCCGTGCCCGACGCGGACGCCGTGCACGTGGTCAACAACGGGGCCGCCGCGCTGGTGCTGGCCGCCACCGCGTTGGCCGCCGGCCGGGAGATCGTGGTCAGCCGGGGCGAACTCGTCGAGATCGGCGACGGTTTCCGCCTGCCCGACCTGCTGGAGAGCACCGGCGCGCGGCTGCGCGAGGTAGGCACCACCAACCGCACCACAGTCGCTGACTACGCCGCCGCGCTCGGCCCGCAGACCGGCTTCGTGCTCAAGGTGCACCCGTCGAACTTCCGGGTCACCGGTTTCACCTCCGCCGTCGGCGTACGGCAACTGGCCACGCTCGGGGTGCCGGTGGTCGCGGACATCGGCTCCGGGCTGCTCGGCGCGGACCCGTTGCTGCCCGACGAACCGGACGCGGCCAGCACCCTGCGCGCCGGGGCCGCGTTGGTCACCGCCAGCGGCGACAAGCTGCTCGGTGGGCCGCAGGCGGGGCTGCTGCTGGGTGACGTCGAAGTGATCGACCGGTTGCGTCGCCACCCGCTGGCCCGGGCGCTGCGGGTGGACAAGCTGACCCTGGCCGCGCTGGCCGCCACCCTGCACCAACCGGACACCCCGACCCGGACGGCGCTGCACGCCGACCCGGGTGCCCTGCGCGAACGGGTGGAGCGGCTGCGCGACCGCCTCGGCGTGGACGGCCGCAAGGCGGAGGTGGTGCCGGCCGTCGCTGTGGTCGGCGGGGGCGGCGCCCCCGGGGTGGAGCTGGGCTCGTGGGCGTTGAGCCTGCCCGAGCGGTACGCGGCGCCGCTGCGCGTCGGAGACCCGCCGGTCCTGGGCCGGGTGGTGCGCGGGCGGCTCCTGCTCGACCTGCGCTGTGTGCCCGCCGACGCCGACGAGGCCGTCCGCGCGGCTGTGCTGCGCGTACCCGGGGACGACTGAGCGTGTTCGTCGTCGCGACCGCCGGGCACGTCGACCACGGCAAGTCGACACTGGTCCGGGCGTTGACCGGAATGGAGCCTGACCGGTGGGCCGAGGAACGCCGCCGGGGGATGACCATCGACCTGGGTTTCGCGTGGACGACGTTGCCGTCCGGCGGCACCGTCGCCTTCGTCGACGTACCCGGGCACGAGCGGTTCGTGCCGAACATGCTCGCCGGCGTCGGCCCGGTTCCGGCGGCGCTGATCGTGGTGGCCGCCGACGAGGGCTGGATGCCGCATTCCGCCGAGCACCTGGCCGCGCTCGACGCGCTCGGTGTCGCGTACGGCCTGCTGGCGGTGACCCGCGCGGACCTGGCCGACCCGGGGCCGGCGACGGCCCGTGCCCGCGCCGAGATCGCCGCGACCAGCCTCGGCGCGGTGCCGGCGGTGGCGGTCAGTGGCCTGACCGGCGCCGGCCTGCCCCAGTTGCGGGCGGCCCTGGACCGGCTCGCCGCCCACCTGCCCGCGCCGGTGCTGGACGACCCGGTCCGGCTGTGGGTGGACCGCAGCTTCACCGTGCGGGGCAGTGGCACCGTCGTCACGGGCACTCTCGGCGCCGGGCGGCTGCGGGTGGGCGACGAACTGGAGCTGGCCGGCGCCGACGAACCGGTCCGGGTCCGTGGGCTGCACTGTCTGGGCGAGGCCCGCCCGGAGGCGGCGGCTGTCGCCCGGGTGGCGGTCAACCTGCGCGGTACGCCCCGCGACCGGCTCGGCCGGGGCGACGCGTTGCTCACTCCGGGCCGTTTTCACCACACCGACCTGGTCGACGTCCGGCTCGCCGGCGACCCGGCCGCCGACCTGCCGGCCACCCTCACCCTGCACGTCGGGTCGGCGGCGGTGCCGGTACGGGTGCGCCCGCTCGGCCCGGACACCGTCCGGCTGCGGCTGGCCCGCCCGCTGCCGTTGCTGGTGGGTGACCGGGCGCTGCTGCGGGACCCGGGCCGCCACCACGTCAGCGGCGGGGTGCGGGTGTTGGACGTCGCACCCCCACCGCTGGGCCGACGGGGTGCGGCCGCCGCCCGCGCCCAGGTCCTCGACGAGTTGGACGGTCGACCCGACCTGGCGGGGGAGCTGCGCCGTCGCCGGCTCATCCGGGCCGGCGCGTTGATCCGGATGGGTGTGCCGGTGCACGCCGAGCCGGTGGCGGGTGACTGGCTGGCCGACCCCGCGCACTGGCGGCGGCTCGGTGAGCGGCTGACCGAGGAGGTCGCCCGGCACGCGCGGGAGCACCCGTTGGAGCCCGGGATGCCGGTGGACGCGTTGCGTCAGCGCCTCGACCTGCCCGACCGGGTGCTGGTCGAGGCGCTGGTCCGGCCGCCGCTGCGGATCCACGCCGGTCGCGTCGGGGCGGCGAGCGCCAACGCGCTGCCCGAACCGGTGGCCCGGGCCGTGCAGCGGGTCCGCGCCGAGTACGGCGACCGGCCGTTCCGAGCACCCGAGGCGGACCATCTCGTCGACCTCGGCCTGGGTCCCCGGGAGATCGGCGCCGCGGTGCGGGCCGGCGCTCTGCTGCGGCTGGCCGACAACGTGGTGTTGCTGCCCGACGCGCTCGACGACGCGGTCCGCGTGTTGGCCGGGTTGCCGCAGCCGTTCACCCTCTCCGCGGCCCGGCAGGCGTTGGACACCACCCGCCGGGTGGCGGTGCCCCTGCTGGAGCTGCTGGACCGGCGGGGCGCGACCCGTCGGCTGCCCGACGACGCCCGCATCGTCGTCACCTGAGCGCACGCCAGTGCGGGGCTGACAGGGTTGCGCTGAGGTGCGACCGTGGCGGGATGCTCGAGGTGTCCCCGTCCCCGTCGCGTCGTCTCGGTGGTGGGTGGCGTGCTGTCGTCCCGGTGGTGCTGCGCTGGGCGCTGCCGGTGCTGTGGGTGCTGTGGGCGCCTCTGGCGTGGTGGGTCGAGCCGCGCGAGTCGACGGAGGCCCAGCTCGACCGGGATCTCGCGGCCGGCCGGGTGGTGACCTTCCAACGGGCGCAGGGCTGGGCCGACGACGACGCGTACTGGGGCAGTCGAGCGGATCTGCGGTACGCGGCCGACGGCGCGATCCTGGCGTGGACCGTGCCGAACGGCCAGACCCGGTACGCCTTCGTCGACCCGCCCGCGTCGGCCTCGTACCCGGGTGAGCCGGACCTGTCGACAAACGCCGGGCAGGACGCGCGGCTCGCTGCCGTGGCCGACCCGTGGCAGGCCGGCGGCGCCCTCGCGCACCGGATCATGGGCACCGCCGGTCTGCTCGCCGGTGTGCTGACCCTGCTCTGGCTGGGCCGGTTGATCGGTGGCGCGCCGCCGCTGGCGGGCACCCGGTGGTTCTGGTTCTGGGTCGGGCTGATCCCGTTCGGGGTGGGTGTGCTGGCCTGGACCTACCGGGAGCTGTGGAGGCCGCCGTTCCCGCCGGTGCTCGACCGTGCCTCCGGGTGGCGTGGCGTCGGCTGGCTGGTGCTCGCCGGGTTCGGGATCGCCCTGCTGGTGTCGGTGGCTCGTGGCGTGCTCGGAACGACTGTGGTGCCGGGCTGAGCCGGTGGTGCCCGGCCAACCGGCCCCGAGCTCGGCGACGGTCACCTACGGTGACGCCATGGACCCTTCGGCGGTCTGGCGGGACCGGCAGCACCGGTGGCGGATCGAGGCGTACCGCGCGCCGGACCTGCGCTTCGCCATCTACGCCACCAACGGCCCCACCGAGTCGGTGCCGCTGTGGCTGTTCGGGATGTCGGCGCTGGCCCGTTGGCTGATGACCCACGCCATCTCGCTGGACGACCTGGAGGTCGACTGAGCGGGGGCGCGGTCGCAAACCGGGCCCGCGGCGCGCCCCGCTGCGGTTGAGTGACCTCAGGCGGCGGACGGGGGTGCGCGATGGGCGGTCAGCTCGGGCAGTTGGCGTTGGTGGCCGTGCTGGTGCTGGTCAACGCCGCGCTCTCCGGCAGCGAGATGGCTCTGGTGACCCTGCGGGAGGGGCAGTTGCGGCGGCTGGGCCGGCGCAGCCGCGCCGGCGACCGGTTGGTGCAGCTGTCCCGCGACCCGAACCGCTACCTGGCCACGATCCAGCTCGGCATCACCCTGGCGGGGTTCCTGGCCTCGGCGGCGGCGGCGGTGTCGCTGGCCGGTCCGCTGGTCGGGCCGTTGGGTTTCCTCGGCGGGGCGGCGCGTCCCGCCGCGGTGCTGCTGGTGACCGTGCTGCTGACGTTCGTCACGCTGGTGCTCGGGGAGTTGGCCCCGAAGCGGCTGGCCATGCAGCGGGCCGAGCGTTGGGCGCTGCTGAGCGCCGGCCCGTTGGATCTGCTCGCCCGGGTGTCGCGGCCGGCGGTGTGGCTGCTCAGCCGGGCCACCGACGCGGTCGTGCGGCTCGCCGGTGGTGACCCGCGCGCCAACCGGGAGGAGATGACCGAGGAGGAGTTGCGGGAGATGCTGGCCAGCCAGCGCGGCCTGTCGGCCCAGCAGCGGGAGATCCTGACCGGCGCGTTCGACATCGCCGGCCGGACGCTGCGGGAGATCCTGGTGGCCCGGCGGGAGGTGACCACGCTGCCGGCCGGCCTGGCCGCCGACGAGGGGGTACGGCGGCTCGCCGCCGCCGGGCGGTCCCGCGCTCCCGTCACCGGCACCGGCGGCCTGGACGAGGTGCTCGGGGTGGTGCACATCCGCGACCTGGTGCGGGCCGGCACCGCCCCGGTGGGCGAGCGGGTCCGGGTGCCGCTGCTGCTGCCGGTGACCCTGCCGGTCGCCGACGCCATGCGTCAGCTGCGCCAGGAGCATCAGCAACTGGCCCTGGTCGTCGACGAGCACGGGGGCATCGACGGCATGGTCACCATGGAGGATCTGCTGGCCGAGGTGGTCGGCGAGTTGTACGACGAGACCGACCGCGACGTGCGCGGGGTCATCCGGGAATCGGACGGGTCGCTGCTGGTGCCCGGTGACTTTCCGCTGCACGACCTGCCCGACCTGGGAGTGCGGCTGAGCTTCCCGTTGTCCCGGGACTACACGACGGTGGCTGGTCTGGTGCTGGCCCGACTGCGGCACCTGCCGGACTCCCCGGGTGAGACGGTGCGGCTGCCCGGGCTGACCCTGGAGGTGGTGGAGGTCGCCGACCGGGCGGTGCGCCGGGTGCGGCTGTGCGGGTTCGTCACCGAGCGCTGACCGTTCACCCAGAAGGCTGACAAAAGGTCCAAATCGACAGAGCGGGGAACGCGGCCCGCCTACCGTGCCAGACGTGAAGGACCGAGGGTTGCGTACGTTCGTCACGGTGCTGGCCGGCCTCGCGGTGATCTACTTCGGCAGCGCCGGCCGCAGCCCCGAGGAGGGCCGTGGCATCTCCGGCGGAGTGGTGGTCCTGGCCCTGTTGGCCGCGCTGCTGGTGTGGCACCTGACCCGCCCCGGGGACAAGACGGTCAAGTGAGCGCCTCAGCGGGCGGCGACGCGGGTGACCTCACCGGCGGACTCCTCACCCAGCGCCACCCGTACCAGCGCTGACGCGAGCCGGCCGAAGTCCGGTTCGTCGACGAGACCGGCGAGCCGCTCCGGGGACCCCGGCAGGCCCAGCCGCTTCGCCCCGGCCAGGGCCCGACGGTCGGCGTACGGGCGCACGTCCGACCAGACCGTCTGCGCCTCACGCAGGTAGATGTCCGCGCCGGTGGGGCCGATGCCGGGGAACTCGGTGAGCCGCCGCCGCAGCCCGGCCGGGTCGCCCTGGGCCTCCCGGTGCAGGCGTCGCAGGTCACCGTGCCAGCGGTCCAGGCACAGCCGGGCGCCGGTGCCGAGCATGGTGGCGGTCCGCTCGTCGTAGCGGCGGTAGTGGCCCCGGCCCAGCGCGTCGACGCGCTCCTGCCAGCTGGCCGCCTCCATGGCCTGGGGTGTGCGGTAGCCGGCGGCGAACAGCTCCCGCGCGGCGTCCACCGCCACGCACGCGCGGATCCGGGTGCTCAGCAGGGTGGTCAGCACCAACAGCTGATACAGCGGCCCCGGCCGGTCGGACAGCCGGATGCCGGCCTCCTCCGCATACGTGCGGCCACGCCGGTCCAGCAGCACCCGCACCACACTTCGGTCATTGCCCACCCCGTCGGGTTACCCACTTGGCGACCCGCTAGCCGTCGCACCGCTGACCGTGGCCGGAATGCCACCGGGGCGGGCGGGTATGCGAGCGGTGGAGGCGGTCGATGCCGCCTGCCGTACCCGGAGGGGAGACACCCGTGGTCAATCCGCAGCAGGAAGAGCTCCGGCGTAACGCCAAGGGAGCCACCAGCCAGGACAGCAAGGGGCCCAAGCCGACCGGGCACCCGCTCAACCGTGGCTCGTCGCGCGGGGACGCCGGTCGACCGGTGCCCAAGGGGCAGGTGTCGCCGTACGGCCCGACCGGTGAGCCGGTGGCCGAGGACGACAGCGACACCCGCTGACCGGTGAGCTAGCGACCGCGGACTGGCGGCCGCCGCAACCTGTTCCAGGTGGCGGCGGCTGCCAGTCCGTACGCGAGGTGCGGGATGATGTCGGAGATCCAGTCGGAGCGCCGCCACGTACGCGGGTCGCTGATCCCGAGCACGGTGATCGACCCGTCGGTCATGGTCATCACGCCCGCGCCGAGCAGACCGGTGGCCACCGGCAACGGTTGACGTCGACCACCGGCGTAGAGCGCGAACCCGACGCCCGCGGCGACGCCCAGCCCGTAGCCGATCAGCGGGCCGAGGCCCGAGCGGCGGTTGGCCGCCCGGGCCCCGTTCCCCAGGTCCACGTGCGCGATCCCGGCCAGCCGGTCGACGGTCTCCTGGGGGACGTCGCTCTCCGGTCGTCCCCGCAGCGCCATGTCGAGGTAACTGACCACGTTCAGCGCGGTGCTGCCGACGGCGCCCGCGATCGCGCCGTCGGCCACGTCGACAGTCCTCACTTCGGGTCGCCCGGTTCGCGCTCGCTCTTCGGGCCGTACGTCCGCTCACCGCGCACCACGCCTCGTTGACCGCGATCCTCCTGGAGGATCCGGTTCGCGACCTGGTTGGCCTTGCCGTCGGGTACTCGGCGCCCGGAGTCGTCGATCGCGTTACGCAACCGCGCGCGCTGCTTGTCGTACGCGTTACTGCCCGGCCGTGGTCCTGGCATCTGTGCCTCCTTCGTCGGTCTGGGCACCTGGTGCTGCCCACCGTCCGCTCGGCGTACCGCGGCCGTCTACCCGTCTGGCGGCGGGCCAACCCCGGCGCGCTACCGGGGCGCGCGGACCACGACGACCGGGCACTGCGCGTGGTGCAGCATCGACTGGCTCACCGACCCCAGCAGCAACCCGGTCACCTCGCCGCGCCCGCGCCCACCGACGACCGCCAGTTGGGCGGAGCGGGACGCCTCGGCGAGCACACTGCCGGGTCGGCCATGTGCCACCTGGCAGGTCAACCGCAGACCCCGGTGGTCCTCGGTGAGCCCGGTCAGCCACCCGGCGAGCATCCGCTCCTGCTCGCCGCGAAGCTTCGCCTCGTCGTACACCAGGGGTTGCATGTCGCCCGGGCCGCTGCTGCCGGGGTGTCGGTAGGCGTGCACCGCCACCAGCGGCACGCCGAGCGACACGGCCGTCTCGGCGGCGAAGTCCGCCGCCCGCCGGGAGGCGTCCGAGCCGTCCACAGCGACCAGCACCGGCTCGTCGGGTCGTTGCGTGCCGCGCGCGACCAGCACCGGGCAGTCGGCGTACGCGGCGACCTGCACCGCGACCGAGCCGACCAGCAGCGCGGAGAACCCACCCAGCCCGCGGTCGCCGAGCACGATGAGCGCGGCGGTGGGGGACTCGCCCACCAGCACCGCGGCGGCCTCACCGTCGATGATCTCGCCGGAGATCGACAAGCCGGGCACTGTCGCCTCGGCCTCGCGCACCGCGGCCTCGACGAGTTCCTCGGCCCGGTGGCGCAGCCCACCGCCGGGCGGCGCGTCCGGGGCGGGGGAGACCGGCACGTGCAGCAGCGGCCAGATGAAGCCGTGCACGACCCGCAGCGGTCGGTGCCGGCGCGCCGCCTCGGTCGCGGCGAGACGCACGGCGCGCAGCGCCGACTCCGAGCCGTCGACGCCGACCACCACCGCCGCGTTGTTCGCCGAGTTCACCGCCCACCTCCGCTCGCGGCCAGTATCGCGGGCCCGGACGCCCTCGCGCCGCGATACCGCTGAGCCCTCCCCGGTCGGTACGCTGGCAACGACCGGGGAGGGAGCGCCGCCGATGGGTGAACCAGACCAGCCGAGCACCGCTCGCATGATCGATTTCTGGCTCGGCGGGCAGCACCACTTCCCCGTGGACGTGGCCGCCGCCACCGCGTTCGAGCAGGCGTACGGGCCGTGCGCGCCGGTGTTCCGTGAGTTGCGGGCGTTCCTGGGCCGGGCGGTGCGGGCGATGGCCGAGCAGGGCGTGGACGGGTTCCTGGTGTTCGGCGCCGGGGTGCCGACGATGGGCAACGTGCACGAGGTCGCCACCGACGCGACAGTGCTCTACACCGACGTCGACCCGGTCACCATCCGACTGGGACAGAGCATCCTCGCCGGCAGCGACCGGGCCGGCTACGGCTTCGGCGACGCGACCGACATCGGCACTGTCGACCCGGCTCAGCTGCACCGTTTCGTGCCGGGCTGGGGTCGGCGGCCGGTCGGGGTGGTCTTCCTCGGCCTGGCCGCGTTCCTCGACGACGCCACGCTGACCCGCACCCTCGACGAGCTGTACGCTGCCGCGGCGCCGGGCAGCCTGCTCGCTGTGGACTTCGACACCGAGGAACTGGCCAGCCACCCGCAGGCGCTGGCCATGATGGGACCGCAGTTCCGAATGCGTCCACCGGCGGCGTTCGCGCCCCTGCTCGGTCGGTGGGCGCCGACGGCGGACGGGATCGTCCCGATCGCCGAGTGGCGGCCGGACGGCCCGCCGGCGCGGGTGCCCGACGCGTTTCACGGTGTGCTCGCGACCCGCGCGGGTGACTGACCGCGCCGATCGTCGGTCCGGGAGCGTCCGTATGATGCTTGCCCTATAGCAAGCTTCTGGGGAGGACGACGATGGTAGACGCGCCGGACGTGGTGTCGCGCGCGTTGCGCGAGGCCCCGCCCGACCAGTTGGCGGAGGCGGCGGACCGGGCGATCCGGTCGGCGATGGGAGCGCTGCGCACCGACGTCTTCGTCGCCGACTACCGGATCAGCGGCCTCTGGCCGGTGCTGGACCCGGACCTGCCGGCGGGCGGGTTCCTGGCCTGCCACTCCATGGCGCAGCGCTGCTTCAGCAGCCAGCAGCCGGTACGCGACGGCGAGGGCCCCTGCCGGCTCTACCTGCCGTTGACGGTGTGGGGGGAGCGGCTGGGCGTGCTGCTGATCGAGCTTCCGACCGTGCCGAACGCTGCGGTCACCGGTCGGGCGACGGACATTGCCGGCGCCCTGGCGGTGGCGATGCGCGCGGCGGACCGGGAGACCGACCGTTACCGGCGGGCCCGCCGTCGGGAGCGACTGACGATGGCCGCCGAGATGCAGTGGGATCTGCTGCCCGGTCGTGGTGTGTCCCACCACGCGTTCGATCTGGCCGGTCAGCTCGAACCGGCGTACACGGTGGGCGGCGACCACTTCGACTGGTCGTTGGACGGCGACCGTCTCACGGTGACGGTGCTCAACGGCGAGGGCACCGGGCTGGCGGCGTCGCTGTTGACCGCCGTCACTGTCAACGCGATGCGCAACGCGCGTCGATCCGGTGGCGGCCTGGTGGAACAGGCCGAGCTGGCCTCGGACACTGTCTTCTACCAACACCGGGGCGCCCGGCACGTGGCCACCCTGCTGTTGGAGGTGGACACTCGCCTCGGCCGGGTGCGGGCGGTCGACGCGGGCTCCCCCCATCTGTTGCGGATGCGCGGGTCCACGGTCGAGCCGATGAAGCTGGATCAGCAGCTGCCCCTGGGCATGTTCGCCGAGACCCGTTACGAGCTTCAGGAGGTGCAACTCACCCCCGGTGACCGGCTCTTCGTGGTCAGCGACGGGGTGTGGGCCGCCGAGCCGCCGGGTCAGGAGCCGTACGGGCAGCGGGTGATGGCTCGGTCCCTGCGCGCCACGCGGCTGCAGCCACCGGCCGAGGCGGTTGGTACGGTGATGCGCGAACTGCACGCCTATCACGCGGATTCCGATCTGCGCGACGACGCCGTCGTGGTCTGTCTGGACTGGCACGGTCCGCGCGAACGGGGCACGGGGTGAGATTCGCCGCCGCGTTGCCGGGCGGGCACCAGCGCGACGACGGCAGGGGACATCAGGTGGAGCGACCTGCAGATCTCGCCGCGGCGATCGACGCGGCTGCCCAGACGCTGATCGCCGTACTCGACTCGGCCGCGTCGCGGCACCAGCTGCCGCCCACCCAGCTGAGGGTGCTCACGTTGATCAGCGGTCGACCGGAGACCAACGTCAACGGGTTGGCGGAGCTGCTGGACGTGGTGCCCTCGTCGGCGAGCCGTCTGTGTGACCGGCTGGAGGCGACCGGGCTGTTGCGCCGGATGCCCGACCCGCGTGACCGGCGGGAGGTGCGACTGGTGCCGACCGCCGCGGCGCTGACCCTGTTGGGGGAGCTGGCCGAGCGGCGGCAGCGCGCGGTGCAGGCGGTTCTGGACCGGATGCCGGCGCGGATGCAGCACGAGTTGTTGCTGGCGCTGGCCGGGTTCGCGCGGGCGGCGACCTCGGTGCCCGAGCAGCAGGCCGATCCCGCCGTGCAGACGGCCTGAGCGTCGTCCCCCTTCTTCCACTAGTATCCTAGGACGCTCTACGCGTGGTGATCCACGCCACAGTGCGGCGCAGCCGCACCAACGGCCCGGCGGCGGCACCCGGCCAGCGAGAGGAAGCCCGATATAGTGGCAGCGCACCTACCCGGCCCGCGATCATCAAGATCGCGGGCCGCATCAGGGGAAGGGGCCCCGCCCGGGGCCGCAGGGGAGAGCCGGCACTGGTCGGCCCGACAGCGCGTACGACCCTCAGCCGCGCCCGCCGTCGGCCGGGGGCCCGCGTGCCGTACAGGAGGATCGGTGTCGCGTCGGCCAGCTCGGGCAGAGCAACCGCGGGACACCGGTGACGAGACTCCCGGCAACCAGGTGCTCACCCTGCCCAACCTGATCAGCTTCGGGCGGCTGCTGGGCGTGCCGCTCTTCCTCTACCTGTTCCTGGTGGCGCGTGCCGACGTGGCGGCGTTCGTGGTGCTGGCCATCGGCGGCACCACCGACTGGGTCGACGGCTGGATAGCCCGCCGCCTGCACCAGGTGAGCCGCCTGGGCGAGCTGCTCGACCCGCTCGCCGACCGGCTCTACATCCTCGCCACCCTGGTCGCCTTCACCGCGCGGGAGGTGGTGCCGTGGCAGTTCACCGCGGCGCTGCTGGCCCGTGAGGTGCTCCTGCTCGCCTCGCTGGCGGTGCTACGTCGCCACGGGTACGGGCCGCCGCCGGTGCACTACGTGGGCAAGACCGCCACGTTCCTGCTGCTCGCTGCGTTCCCGGTATTGCTGCTGGCCAGCGCGGCGACCGACGTGGCGACGGCGGCGAGCGCCATCGGTTGGGCGTTGGCCTGGTGGGGGCTGGTGCTCTACTGGGTGGCCGGCGGGATGTACGTCGTGCAGGCGGCCCGGCTGGTGCGCGCGGCGCGCGGCCCGGGAGCGGCGGCGTGAGCGCGCCGCGGCCGGGAAAACCCGGCCAGGACCGGGTGTACGCGCCGGACTTCCTCACCGAGCTGTTCCGCAATCCGCTGGATCCGGGGTACGCGGACGCGGCCGCCGCCCGTCGGCGCTCGGCGGAGTCCGCTCCGGCGCGCGGGTGGCGGGCCTTGCCGGCGCGGTCGGTGAGCCTGGTCGTGGTGGTGATGCTCGGTTTCCTGTTCGCGGTCGCGTACCGGCAGACGATGGCGGACGAGCCGGGCCGGAGCCAGGCCCGCTCGGGTCTGGTGGCGCAGATCAAGGAGCGGGAGAGCCAGACCGACCGGTTGTCCACGCGGGCGGATCAGCTGCGCGAGGAGGTCAGTCGGCAGCGGGACGCGGCGTTGAGCGGGTCGGCCGCCGCCCGGCTGCGCAACCTGGAGGCGAGCACCGGGTTGGGTCGGGTGCGCGGTGATGGTGTGGTGGTGCGGTTGGCCGACGCGCCGGACAAGGCGGACGCGGTCACCGGCGCCGGCGCTGGGCCGCCGCGAGTGCTCTACAGCGACCTGCAGGGGGTGGCGAACGCGTTGTGGAGTGCTGGCGCGGAGGCGATCGCCATCAACGGGCAGCGGTTGACGTCGACGTCGACGATCCGGTCGGCGGGTGAGGCGATGCTCGTGGATTTCCGGCCGGTGACCGGGCCGTACGAGGTGTCGGCGATTGGGCCGGGTTCGATGCGGCGCAATTTCGAGGACAGCCGGAACGCGGCGCTGATGCGGAAGGTCGCGCAGGGGACGGGGTTGTCGTTCGGTGTGCGGGAGGCGGATGACCTCACTCTGCCGGCGGCGCCGGAGCCGCAGCTACGCTACGCCAAGCCGTCGGTCAGTCCGAGCCCTTCCGCGTCGGGTGTCCGGTCCGGCAGTCCCGGGTCGTCCGGTCCGACGACCACTGTTAGCCCCTCCGGAGGTGGCCGATGATCGCGGTGTTGGCGTTGCTCGCCGGTGTGGTGCTGGGCGTGTGGCTTGATCCCACGGTGCCGGCGGCATTGCAGCCGTACCTGCCGATCGCGGTGGTGGCCGCGTTGGACGCGGTGTTCGGTGGGGTGCGGGCCCGGTTGGACCGCATCTTCGACGACAAGCAGTTCGTGGTGTCGTTCATTTCGAACGTGCTGGTCGCTGGTCTGATCGTGTATCTGGGTGACCAGTTGGGGGTGGGTGGGCAGTTGTCCACCGGTGTGGTCGTTGTGCTGGGTGTGCGTATCTTCGGCAACGTGGCGGCAATCCGTCGGCACCTGTTCCGGGCGTAGGTTGGGTTGCGATGAGTGACGAGCAGACCGACACGGGGACCGGGTGGCCGCAGCCGGCGGGTCCGGTGCGGCCGGGTGGGCCGGCGGGTGAGCCGGATCCGCGGCCTGATGCGCCGGATCCGGATGAGTTGAGTCCGTTGGCGCCGCAGGGGCCCGCGCAGCCGTCGGATGACGAGCCTGCTGTGGAGCCGGGTGTGGAGCCGGTCGACGATGGTGCGACTGTGGACCTGAGCGCGGTGTCGCGGTCGGGGGAGCCGGTCGCGGGTTCCGACGGGTTGGCGGAGCCGGTGGGGGAGTCGGCGGCGCCGGTGGTGGCTGGTCGGTCCCGGTGGAGTACGGCCGGGGTGATGATCGCCGCGTTGTTGGCGTTGCTGGGGTTCACGTTGGTCGTGCAGTTGAAGACGACGTCGACGGACCCGACGCTGGGGGCCACCCGGCAGGAGGACCTGGTCCGGATCCTGTCGGACCTGGATGCGCGGGAGAATCGTCTCCAGCAGGACATCCGGGCTCTGGAGGACAGTCAGCGGCAGTTGCGCTCGGGTGAGCAGGGTCGTCAGGCGGCGTTGGACGAGGCGACGCGGCGGGCGGACGAGTTGGGCATCCTGGCGGGGACGTTGCCGGCGGTGGGCCCGGGGTTGACTGTGCAGTTCGATGCCGGGGTGAAGCCGATCTCGGCGAACCGGGTGTTGGACGCGGTGCAGGAGCTGCGTGGTGCGGGCGCTGAGGCGATGCAGATCTCGGGTGGGGATCGGGCGACGGTGCGGATCATCGCGTCGACGTACTTCCTCGACGGGGACAACGGGTCGTTGATGGTGGAGGGGCGTCGGTTGTCGGGGCCGTACACGATCACGGTGATCGGTGATCCGGCGACGATGCGTACGGCGTTGAACATTCCTGGTGGGGTGGTGGCGTCGGTCCGGGGTGACGGCGGTAACGTGACGTTTGGGGAGCGTGAGGTTGCCGAGGTTTCGGCGCTGCACGTGCCGATCAAGTTGGAACACGCCCGTCCGGTCTCCTGACCGGCGCGGCCGCGCCGGACCCGGGCGGTCCGGGGCACCGATGGATGAAGGACGCGTCTGGTGATTCCCGAGGATCTGCGATACACCGCCGAGCATGAGTGGGTGGCGGGTGACGGCACGGCTTCGGTCCGGGTCGGCATCACCCACTTCGCGCAGGACGCGCTCGGTGACATCGTGTACGTGCAGTTGCCCGAGGCGGGTGCGGTGGTCGCGGCCGGTGACTCGTTGGGTGAGATCGAGTCGACCAAGAGCGTGTCGGAGATCTACGCGCCGGTGGCCGGTACGGTGGCGGCGCGTAACGACGCGTTGGCTGACACGCCTGAGCTGATCAACACTGATCCGTACGGTGAGGGTTGGTTGGTGGAGATCACGCCGAATGATCCGACTGCGACGGATGGGTTGCTGACGGCGGCCGCGTATCAGAAGATCACCGAAGGCTGAGTGTGCTTGATCCGGTGCGTGGGATGTCTGCGCGCGTCCGGTTGCCCTGCATTTCGGCGCTGGCTAGGCTCGCCCAGTCGACCGAGAACCCAATAGTTGAGCGTTGCGGAACTGCCTTCCCGGGCACGGGGAGCCAGCCGCCGGGTGTTTACGTGCCCGGCGGCCAGACCCGCCATTACCCGACGCCGACCGAACAGATCCGTGAGGTGGTCCCATGACGCGGCCAGACGACGAGTTCCCCCCACTCGACGTCACTTCGACGCTCAATCTCGGTTCGCTCGACGAAGTGCTGGAGGGGCCGGATACCGATGTGGTGCCGAGCCGGATGTCCGGTTCGTTGCCGCCGGGTATGGCGCTGCTGGTGGTTCGTCGAGGCCCGAATGCGGGTGCCCGGTTCCTGTTGGACCACGATGTGACGACCAGTGGCCGGCACCCGGACAGTGACATCTTCCTGGATGACGTGACGGTGTCGCGTCGGCACGCGGAGTTCCACCGTGATGGTGGGACGTTCACGGTGCGGGACGTGGGCAGCCTGAATGGCACGTACGTCAATCGTGAGCGGGTTGAGGCGGCCACGTTGAGCAATGGTGACGAGGTCCAGATCGGTAAGTTCCGGGTGGTGTTCATCGCCGGTCCGCGCCCGGAGGAGGAGGCCGGCCGGGGGTGAACGAGCCTGCGGCCTCCATGTCACCCGGGGCGGCTCGGTCTGAGCCGCTGATGAGCATCGGTGAGGTGCTTGGGCAGTTGCGGGTGGATTTTCCGGATACCACGATTTCGAAGCTGCGGTTTCTTGAGGCCGAGGGTCTGGTCGAGCCGCAGCGGACGGCGGCGGGTTACCGGAAGTACAGCTGGGACGATGTGGCGCGGTTGCGGTTCGTGTTGACCGCGCAGCGGGACAAGTACCTGCCGTTGCGGGTGATCCGGGAGCAGTTGGCCCAGTGGGATTCGTCCGGTGAGCAGCCGGGGCGCTCGCGACCGGCGTTGGTGGCGGTTGGTCCCGATGGTGCGGTGCCGGGTCGTGAGTTGGCGGAGCCGGCCGAGTCGTCGCAGGTGCGGCTCGGCCGGGCGGATCTGGTGGCGCGCAGTGGCGTCGACGAGTCGACGTTGGTGGAGTTGGAGCGGCTCGGTGTGCTGGTGTCGGATCCGCCGGGGTGGTATGACGCGGATGCGTTGATCATCGCGTCGGCGGTGGCGGGGTTGGCGGCGTACGGGTTGGAGCCGCGGCACCTGCGGGGTTATCGGACGGCTGCGGACCGGGAGGTCGGTTTGTTCGCGCAGTTGGTGGCGCCGTTGGCGCGGCAGAGTGATCCGGCGGCGCGGGCGCGGGCGGCGGAGACGGCGCGGGAGTTGGTGGCGTTGTCGGAGCAGTTGCACGCGGCGTTGGTGCGGGTGGGTCTGCGGTCGACGTTGGGTCGGTGAGGGTGCCCGGTGGGTGGCGGCTGAGCGGAAAGATCTCTTCCGGGAAGCGTGCCGTAGGCTTGCCGGGGTAACCCCTTTTCGGCGCGGGCGTGGTGCTGTAGCGCATGGGACGGCCGTGTTGCGGTCCGTGTACCGTGCAGGGAAGGGCGCGGTGCGGCGTAGGTGACAACGACACGGAGGCGGCGGTGCGCGAGCTGAGCGTGGTCGGAGTTCGGGTGGAGCTGCCCAGCAACCAGCCGATCGTCCTGCTCAGGGAGGTCGAGGGGGACCGCTATCTGCCGATCTGGATCGGCGCGGTCGAGGCCACGGCTATCGCTTATGAGCAGCAGGGGGTCAAGCCGGCCCGGCCGTTGACGCATGATCTTCTGCGGGACGTGTTGACGGCGTTGAAGGCACCCTTGCAGGCGGTGGAGATCACCGAGTTGAAGGACAACGTCTTCTACGCGGATCTGTTGATCGGCGACGGGGTGCGGGTGTCGGCGCGGCCGAGCGATTCGATCGCGTTGGCGTTGCGGGTCGGTGCGCCGATTCGTTGTGCGGAGCAGGTCCTCAGCGAGGCGGGGATCGTTATCCCTGACGAGCAGGAGGACGAGGTGGAGAAGTTCCGCGAGTTCCTGGAGCAGGTGCGTCCGGAGGATTTCGCGGGCTGAGGTGTGCCCGGGCTCGGTTGGTGATCTTTCTCGGTGGCTGCGCGGCGTGTCGCGTCGGTTCCTCCGTGGTAACCCCTGACGGTGGCGATAGGGTTTCCATGTCGAGGGGTGCGCGTCCCGGAAACGATGCGTCGCCACACTGACGGGGAGGTTGTCCGGATGCACGAGCCGCGGGATTCCGATCCGGGTGCAGGGTTCGACGAGTCGGGTGCCTCGTCGCCAGGTGTGGCAACTGAGGGTGACGGTTCGGTTGGCTACCGGGGTGTGACGGCCTGTCACGCGGTGGGCATCAGTTACCGGCAGTTGGATTATTGGGCGCGGACGACGCTGGTGGTGCCGAGCGTTCGGGACGCCTCGGGTTCGGGGACGCAGCGGTTGTATTCGTTCCGGGACCTGGTGGTGTTGAAGGTCGTGAAGCGGTTGTTGGATGCGGGGGTGTCCCTGCAGAACATCCGTAAGGCGATCGAGGCGTTGCGGTCGCGTGGTGTGGAGGATCTGGCGGGGATCACGCTGATCTCTGATGGGACGACGGTGTACGAGTGCCGGTCTCCGGAGGAGGTGGTCGACCTGTTGCAGGGTGGCCAGGGGGTCTTCGGCATCGCGATCGGTGGGGCTTTCAAGGAGATCCAGGGGTCGTTGTCGCATCTGCCGGCGGAGCCGGCGATGAGCGGCCCGGCGGAGCCGGCGGTGGCGTCGGGGCCAGACCCGGTGGGTGACGAGTTGGCGGCGCGGCGGGCGCGGCGGCGCGCCGGCTGACCGTTGGGCCTTTCGGATTTTTTTCCGGTTGTTTTCTCGCGACCGTCGGTGACGGTGGTAGGGCTTTCTCGGCCGTGTCGGTCCACTGTGGATACCGTGGGTGTCGTGTCGGTGGCCCATTGTGGAGATACCCATCGGTAGTGGTGACGCACGGTGGCGGCGTGTTGTCGGGAATCCGATACGGGGGCGCTGACCGGGGGCGGTTGACACGCTATGGTCCCTCACGGTTCTGGACCCTTCACCCCCGGAAGGAACGACCGTGACGGTTACGGAAGAGACTGCTCCCGCCTCGCATTACGACCGTATTGGCGGTGCCAGTTCGGTCAAGGCGGCGGTCGAGCTGTTCTACGACAAGGTGCTCGCGGACCCGGAGTTGGCGGACTATTTCGCTGACGTGGACATGGCCGGCCAGCGGCGGCATCTGGCGTTGATGTTGACAGTGGTGCTGGGTGGCCCGAACGAGTACACGGGTCGCGGGTTGGCCGAGGCGCACCAGCCGTTGAACATCACGGTGGGGCACTACGCGAAGGTGGGCGAGCACCTGACGGCGACGCTGACCGAGTTAGGGGTGCCGGCGGACGTCCTCGCCGATGTGCAGGCAGTGCTGGGGCAGGTGCAGGGCCAGGTGGTGGCTGCCGGGAACAGGTCGGGCGCCTGAGCGTGGACGCGGCTCGCCTCAAGCAGAGCTGGTCGGTGGTCGCCGGTCACGGCGACCAGGTGCCGCTCTACTTCTACTCGACGTTGTTCCTCGCCCATCCCGAGACGCGGCAGATGTTCCCCACGAACATGGCCGGTCAGCGGGACCGCCTCGTTACCGCGTTGGGTCACATCGTGTCCAACGTGGACCAGGTGGATCGGCTGGTGGGTTTCCTGCAGGATCTCGGCGCGGATCACCGCAAGTTCGCGGTACGTGCGGAGCACTACCCGGCGGTCGGTGAGGCGCTGGTGGCGACGTTGCAGCATTTCCTCGCCGAGCAGTGGACCGACGAGTTGGCAGCGGACTGGACGGCCGCGTACGGGTTGGTCGCCCAGGTGATGATGGAGGCCGCGCAGGCCGCTGAGTCGGTCAATCCGCCGTGGTGGGTGGCGGAGATCGTGGCGCATGAGCGGCGGGCGTTCGACGTGGCGGTGTTGACGGTGCGTCCGCAGTATCTGTTGCCGTTCACGCCGGGTCAGTCGATCGGGGTGTCGCACCCGTCGGTGCGGTCGTGGCGGTACTACTCGCCGGCGAACGCGCCGCGCGCGGACGGCACGTTGGAGTTGCATGTGCGGGCCGCGCCGGGTGGCGCGGTGTCGTCGCGGCTGGTGTACGGGTCGGCGGTGGGGGATCGGGTCCACCTGGCGGCGCCGGTGGGGGACCGGCTGGGGTTGTGGTCGGCGGGCTCCAGTGACCTGTTGCTGTTGGTCGCGGGTACCGGTTGGGCGCCGGTGAAGGCGTTGGTGGAGCAGGTGGCCGCGGAGGGTTCCCGCCGACGGGTGGACCTGTACGTGGGTGCGCGGTCCCGTAGCGAGTTCTACGACAGCGACGCGATCGACAAGTTGGCGTCGTCGCATCCGTGGTTGACGGTGACGTACGTGGTGGGTGCCGACGTGCACCGGCCGGGAGAGTTCGTGCAGGCGGTGGACCGGGCGTTGGCCGACGGTGACTGGCGGTCCCGGCACGTGTTCGTGTGTGGGTCGGACGAGATGGTGTCGCACGCGGTGCGGACGTTGGTCCAGGCGGGTTTCCACGCGGGTCAGGTGCATCACGAGGGCCTGGGTGCGCAGTGGTACGGCCCGGCGTGGCGGACGGCGGTGCAGCAGCCGGCTGCGGGTGACACTTCGGGAGGTGGGCACAGGTGAGCGAGAGCAGTGAGCGTGCGAGCTCCGCAGTCGCGAACGGAGGTCTGCACAGGTGAGCGCGACGCCGATCAGTCGGTATGACGGGGTGCAGGTTTCCGGCGGTGTGCAGGTGCGGATGACCGCCGATCGGGTGCGGCGGTGGGAGTTCGGTGCGGCGTCGTTCGCTCGGCGTGGTTACGACAACGCTGACGTGGACCGGTTCCGGGTGCAGGTCGCTGACGAGTTGGACCTGTTGGCGACGCAGATCGCGACGTTGCGGGCGGAGAACGAGCGGCTGACCGACCGGGTGGAGTTGCACCGGCACGGGGTGATTCCGAGTACGGGGGCGGCGGCGAAGGTCCCGGCGGCGCGGGAGGTGAATCTGCTGTCGGCGGCGCAGCGGGAGGCCGAGCAGATCATCGCGCAGGCGCATGACTACGCGCGTCGGGTCGCCGAGTACGCCCGGGTGCAGTACGAGAGTTACCTGCACGCCGCGGAGGCGGAGGCGAAGCAGGAGGCGGAGCGGGCGGTGGCGGAGTACCGCAGCGCGGCGGGGTCGAGCTTCGACGACACGGTGGCGACCCGGGAGGCGTTGCGGATCTTCGGCGAGATGATGGTGTCGCACATGCAGGCGGCGGCGCGGCATCTCGACGACGGCAGTGAGCAGTTGGCGCGCACGATGGACCGGATCGCGGCGGAGACGCCGGGGGCGCCGTTCGTGGGTGGTGTGGTGGGCCAGTCGGCGTTGCCGCGGCACCAGCAGCGCTGAGCGGTCGCCGGGGTGGGGTTCGCTGACGTGGACCCCACCCGGCGCGCTGGCGGCGGTGGCATAGTCGGAGGGGTCAGGCGGGGCTGATCGGTGGCCCGCCCCTGGGAGAGGCGCCGTCGTGTCCGTATCACCGTCCCCGTCCGGCGGGTCTGCGGACCCCCTCGCGGCGTTGGAGGCGTCGGCGTGGGCGCTGGCGGCCGCGGTCGGCACCATGAGTGACGCCCTGTCGGCCCCGCTGGCCGAGGTCCTCGCGGCGTCGCCGCACCGCAGCGCGGTGCTGGAGGCCGCCGGTCTGCTGTCCTGGGACGGTGGGGCGCCGGTCGCGCACCCGTCGTTGGTGCCTGCCGACGGGCCGACCGGGCGCAGCGCGGTGCAGGCGCGGTTGAGTTCGCTGCGGCAGGCGGTCGCCGCGGCGGCGCAGGAGCCTTCCGGCGGGGGTGGGGCCGGCTGGGCGCAGGTGGACGACGAGGTGTTGCTGCACCAGGGTCGGGCGTCGGCGGCGACCGGCCGGGCGTTGGCGGCGCGGGTGGTTCCGGAGTTGCCGGGGCTGGCGGAGCGGTTGGACTCGGCGGACGCCCGGGTGTTGGACGTGGGCACCGGTGTCGCGGCGTTGGCTGTCGCCCTGGCCCGCGCGTTGCCCCGGGTGTCGGTGGTGGGTATCGACGTGCTGCAACGGGCGTTGGATCTGGCCCGCGGGGAGTTGGCGGAGGCGGGCGATGTCGCGGATCGGATCAGTCTGCGCCGTCAGGACGTCGCTGAGGTGGCCGAGCCGGGCGGGTACGACCTGGTCTGGGTGCCGGCGCCGTTTCTTCCCCAGCAGACGTTGGCCCTCGCGCTGCCCCGGCTGGTGCAGGCGCTGCGAGGCGGTGGCTGGCTGGTGGCGGGCACCAATCCGCCGGCGGGGGACCCGTTGCGGGCGGCCGTCGACCGGTGGAACGCCGTGCGCAACGGCGGCAACGCCTTCGACGCGGACCGGATGGCGCAGGTCCTGGCGGGGGCGGGGTTGGATGATGTCCGGCGTTTCCCGACAGTTCCCGGCGGGCCGGTGCTGGTCGCCGCGCACCGCTCGGGCGGCTGAGGGCGACCGTCGGCGGGGCAGGTGAGTTGCGGGTCCGTGGGGTCTCCTCGGCGCGGCGGGTCGGTCAGCTGGCGGCGGCGCGGAGGGCCTCGGCGATCGGGGTGGGCCCGTCGACGAGTTCGAGGGTCGCGCCGGTGGTGCGCGGTTCGTCGAGCAGGGCGGCGAGGACGTGGGCGACGTCGGTGCGGCTGATCGCGCCAGGGCCGGCGTGTGGGGTGAGGGTGACCCGCCCGGTGGGTGGGTCGTCGGTGAGCCGGCCGGGTCGCAGCACCGTCCAGGCCAGGTCGCGCCCGCGCAGGTCGTCCTCGGCGGCGCGTTTGGCGCGCAGGTACGCCGCCCACACGTCGTCGGTGCCGGGGGCGGGTGGTGTGTCCACGCCCATGGAGGAGACGAGCAGGTAGCGGTGGACGCCGGCGCGGGTGGCGGCGTCGGCGAGCAGCGCGGCGGCGGCCCGGTCGACGGTGTCCTTGCGGGCGGCGCCGCTGCCGGGGCCGGCGCCCGCGGCGAACACCACCGCGTCGGCGCCGTCGAGGTGGTCGGCCAGCTGCGCGAGCGGGGTGTGTTCCAGGTCGCAGACGACGGGGGTGGCGCCGGCGGCGCGTAGCGTCGCGGCCTGTTCGGGGTTGCGAATGAGGCCGACGGCGGTGTCGCCGCGCCCGACGAGGTGGCGTTGCAACAGTAGGGCGATCTTGCCGTGGCCTCCGGCGATGACGACGCGCATGCGCCCAACCTACCGGCGCTGCGGGTGCGGGCGGGACCACCGGCTTGACCTTGACCTTCGGGTAACCCTGAGCCTGGTGGGTGCCGGTCGCCGTGACCGGCGCGTGGAGGATGGTGACGTGGGGCTGATGACCATCGGGGCGTTCGCCCGGGCGGCGAGGCTGACGCCGAAGGCGTTGCGCCTGTACGACCAGGTGGGGCTGCTGGTGCCGGCCGCTGTCGATCCGGAGTCCGGTTACCGCCTGTATGACCCGGCTCAGGTGCCGGTGGCTCGGCTGGTCGCCCAGTTGCGGCGGCTCGGCATGCCGCTGGCGACGATCCGGGTGGTGTGTGGCCTGGAGCCCGCGGCGGCGGCTGAGGCGGTCACCGCGTACTGGCGGCAGGTCAGCGCCGACACCGCGGCCCGTGCGCGGCTCGCCGCCCTCCTCGTGGACCACCTGTCTGAAGGGGGCGCCACCATGTCTGACCCGAATCCCAGTGTTGCCGTTCGCTGCGCCGCCGGTGGTGACACCGGGCTGGTGCGCGACAGCAACGAGGACACCGCGTATGCCAGCGAACGGTTGTGGGCGGTGGCCGATGGTATGCGGGGGCCCGGCGGCGCGGCCGCCAGCGCCGCCGCCGTCGACGCCCTGAAGCCGTTGGCGCTCACCGACGTGCCGGCCGCCGACCTGCTGACGATGCTGGCCGGCGCGGTGAGTGACGCCGACCGCGCCGTGCACGGCTTGGCCACCGACACCGACCAGCCGGTCACCACGCTGACCGCGCTGCTGCTCAGCGGTTCCCGGCTGGCGCTGGTGCACGTCGGTGACACCCGGGCCTACCTGCTGCGCGGCGGTGAGCTGTCGCTGCTCACGCAGGATCACACCTGGGTGCAGGCCCAGGTCGATCAGGGCCGGCTCGACCCGGACCAGGCCGCGACGCATCCGCAGCGGGCGGTGCTGGTGCGTGCCCTCGGCGGCGGCCGGCAGGTCGAGGCGGATCTGGCGCTGCGGACCGCGCTGCCCGGTGACCGGTATCTGTTGTGCTCCGACGGGCTGTCCGCTGTCGTCGACCGGGCCGAGGTGGGGGTGGCGTTGGCGGCGACGGACGATCCCGAGGACACGGTGCGGGAGCTGATCGACCTGGCGCGGGCGCAGGGGGCGCCGGACAACATCGCCTGCGTCGTCGCCGACGTCGTCGCGGTGTAGCCGCCGACGCCATCCGCGCCGGGTGGGGCCGCCCACCCGGCGCGGGGCTCGGCATCAGCGGATTGGTTGAGGCAGCATGGAGAGGTGATGGAGAGCTTCGACGCGTTGACCTCACTGGTGGCCGGTGGTGGGGTGGTGGTGCTCAGCGGCGCCGGCCTGTCCACCGAGTCGGGAATTCCGGACTACCGAGGGCCCAGCGGGGTGGCGCGGCGGCACACGCCGATGACCTACCAGGCGTTCACCCGCGATCCCCTGGCCCGGCGACGTTACTGGGCGCGCAGCCACCTGGGCTGGCGGTTGATCGCGGGCGCGGCGCCCAACGCCGGGCACCGGGCGGTGGCCGGGCTGCAACACGCCGGTCTGGTCGACACGGTGATCACTCAGAATGTCGACGGTCTGCACGGTGCGGCTGGCAGCCCGTCGGTGATCGAACTGCACGGCCGCCTCGACGAGGTGACCTGCCTGGACTGCGGCAACCTGACCTCCCGGGAGGAGCTTCACCGGCGGCTGCGCGAGACCAACCCGGACTTCGTGGCCCACGTCGCCGAGGTCAACCCGGACGGTGATGTTGATCTCCCCGATGAGCAGGTGGCGGCGTTCCGGCCGGTGGACTGCGGGATCTGCGGCACCGGGATGCTGAAACCGGACGTGGTGTTCTTCGGTGAGACGGTGCCGCCGCAGCGGGTGACGCGGTGTTTCGCGGCCGTGGAGCAGGCCCGGTCGTTGCTGGTGCTCGGGTCGTCGTTGACGGTGATGTCCGGGCGCCGATTCGTGATTCGGGCCGCGAAACGGGGCATCCCGGTCGCGATCGTCAACCAGGGGCCGACCCGGGGTGACGGCCACGCCACCGTGTGCGTCGACGCGCCGTTGGGCGTGGTGCTGCCGCAGGTGGCCGCCCGGGTCGCTCCTGGAGCCCCGCTCACTGTGTGACGGCAGGGCGCTGGAGGCCCGGGGGGTAGGACATCCGCTGGGAAACACCAACGCTGGTAGCGTTGAGCACGCCGGTAACACCCACGTGGGAGAGACCGCCCGACAGCATTCGAGGGCGGCGCCGAAGGGGCAAATCCTCCCCGGAACCTCTCAGGCAAAAGGACCTCGTGGGCAGGCACTGTGGAGTGCCCCTGTGGGTGCGACAGAGGGGGAGGCCGACACGTCGACCTCGCCCCGGGAGTGCCCCTATGACCGTAGAGCAGTTCGCCACCCGTCACATCGGTCCCGGCCCCGACGATGAGCGTCGGATGTTGGAGGTCGTCGGGCACGACTCGATCGCCGAGCTGATGGACGCCGCGATTCCCGAGGTGATCCGCTGGCACGGCACCCTCGACCTGCCCGACCCGGCCGCCGAGGCCGAGACGATCGCCGAGCTGCGGGCCCTCGCGGCGCGTAACACCGTCGCCGTCTCCATGATCGGGTTGGGGTACCACGGCACGCACACCCCGGCGGTGATCCGCCGCAATGTGCTGGAGGACCCGGCCTGGTACACGGCGTACACGCCGTACCAGCCGGAGATCAGCCAGGGCCGGCTGGAGGCGCTGCTGAACTTCCAGACCATGGTCACCGACCTGACCGGCCTGGCCACCGCGAACGCCTCGATGCTCGACGAGGGCACCGCGGCGGCGGAGGCGATGACCCTGGCGCGGCGAGCCTCCAAGAGCAAGAGCGGCGTGTACGTCGTCGACGCCGACGCCCTGCCGCAGACCATCGCGGTGATCATCAGCCGGGCCGAGCCGCTCGGCATCGACGTGCGGGTCCTCGACGTGCAGCGCGACGAGTTGCCGGCGGAGTTCTTCGGTCTGCACCTTCAGTATCCGGGGGCGTCCGGGGCGGTACGCGACCACGCGAGCCTCGTGGAGGCGGCGCACGCCGTCGGCGCCCTGGTCACCGTCGCGGCGGACCTGCTGGCGTTGACGCTGCTGCGCGCACCGGGGGAGATCGGCGCGGACATCGCCGCCGGCACCACCCAGCGTTTCGGCGTACCGATGGGCTTCGGTGGGCCGCACGCCGGTTACCTGGCGGTGCGCTCGGGCCTGGAGCGGATGCTGCCCGGGCGTCTGGTCGGGGTGTCCCGCGACGCGGACGGCAACCCGGCCTACCGGTTGGCGTTGCAGACCCGTGAGCAGCACATCCGGCGGGAGAAGGCGACCAGCAACATCTGCACCGCGCAGGTGCTGCTCGCGGTGATGGCCGGCATGTACGCCGTCTACCACGGCCCGGACGGGCTGCGGGACATCGCGACGCGTACCCATGCGATGGCGGCGCGGCTCGCGGCCGGGTTGCGCGCCGGTTCGGTGGACGTCGCGGACGTCGCGTTCTTCGACACCGTGACCGCGACCGTGCCGGGCGCGGCTGCCGAGGTGGTGGCCGCCGCCGCGGACCGTGGTGTCAACCTGCGGCTGGTCGACGCCGACCGGGTGGGGGTGTCCTGCGACGAGACCACTACCGACGCGCACCTGGCGCGGGTGTGGGAGGCGTTCGGGGTGCCCGCGTTCGACGGCCCTGTGGACGCGGCCCTGCCGGTCGACCTGGCGCGCGGCAGCGACTTCCTCACCCACCCGGTGTTCCGCAGCCACCACTCGGAGACGGCGATGCTGCGCTACCTGCGGCGGCTGTCGGACTTCGACTACGCCCTGGACCGGGGCATGATCCCGCTCGGGTCGTGCACGATGAAGCTGAACGCGACCACCGAGATGGAGCCGGTCAGCTGGGCGGAGTTCGCGAACATCCACCCGTTCGCGCCGGACGCGCAGACCGTCGGGTACCGGGAGATGATCGGTCAGCTGGAGTCGTGGCTGGCCGAGGTGACCGGCTACGACGCGGTGAGCGTGCAGCCCAACGCCGGTTCGCAGGGGGAGCTGGCCGGGTTGCTGGCGATCCGCTCGTACCACGCGTCGCGCGGTGAGACGCACCGCGACGTGTGCCTGATCCCGTCGTCGGCGCACGGCACGAACGCGGCGTCGGCGGTGATGGCCGGCATGCGGGTCGTGGTGGTGGCCTGCGACGACGACGGCAACGTCGACCTCGTCGACCTGGACGCGAAGATCGGCAAGCACCGTGACGCGCTCGCCGCGATCATGGTGACGTACCCGTCGACGCACGGTGTGTACGAGACGGGTATCGCGTCGCTGTGCGCGAAGGTCCACGACGCCGGCGGGCAGGTGTACGTCGACGGGGCGAACCTCAACGCCCTGGTCGGGTTCGCCAAGCCCGGCAAGTTCGGCGCGGACGTGTCGCACCTGAACCTGCACAAGACGTTCTGCATCCCGCACGGCGGCGGTGGCCCCGGGGTGGGCCCGGTGGCGGTCCGCGCGCACCTGGCGCCGTTCCTGCCCGGCGACCCGCTGGGCGCGCACGTGGACGCCTCGCCGGCGATCTCGGCGGCGAAGTACGGGTCGGCGGGGATCCTGCCCATCCCGTGGGCGTACCTGCGGATGATGGGCGCCGAGGGGCTGACCCGGGCCACCGGTGTGGCGGTGCTCGCGGCGAACTACGTGGCGGCGCGGCTGCGGGGGCACTTCGGAGTGCTGTACGCCGGCAACAAGGGCCTGGTGGCGCACGAGTGCATCCTCGACCTGCGGCCGTTGACGAAGGCGACCGGCGTGACGGTGGACGACGTGGCGAAGCGGCTGGTCGACTACGGCTTCCACGCGCCCACCATGTCGTTCCCGGTGGCGGGGACGCTGATGGTGGAGCCGACCGAGAGCGAGGACCTGGCCGAGCTGGACCGGTTCTGCGACGCGATGATCGCGATCCGCGCGGAGATCGAGCAGGTGGGTTCCGGGGCGTGGCCGGCGGGGGACAACCCCCTGGCCAACGCGCCGCACACCGCGGCGATGGTCAGCGGCGACGAGTGGTCGCACGCGTACCCGCGTTCGGTGGGCGCGTACCCGGCAGGGGTGGACCGGGCCGGGAAGTACTGGCCGCCGGTGCGGCGCATCGACGGCGCGTACGGCGACCGGAACCTGGTCTGCTCGTGCCCGTCGCCGGAGGCGTTCGAGGACTGACAACGCCGCAGCCGGTCGAGAATGGCGACGGCGCGCCGGGGCGGGCGGTACGGCCTGCCCCGGCAGCCGCTGCGACCTGGGCGGAGACGTCCCTTACCGGGGGACTAGCCTGGGTCGACGGCGGCTAAACGGTGACGCTGAGTGGTCGGTCAGGCCACGAGGGCGTGGCGGGCGGGGCCGCGGTGCGGTGCGATGCTGCTGCCGTCGGGGAGCAGCTCGCCGGTGTCCTCGAAGACGATGACGCCGTTGCAGAGCAGGCTCCAGCCCTGCTCACGGAAGCAGGCGAGGACTCGTGCGGCTTCCCGGTCGGTGGCTTCAGCGGAGGGGCAGGTCGGTTGGTGCTGGCACATCGGGTTCTCCGGACTGTGGGGGCACTGTGTCATGGTTCACATGACCAGTGACGCACAGTACCAAGCGAAAGTGTCCAGCATCGAGCAGGTGCCCGCCTGGTGCACGGGAAATCCACTGAACGGATGAGGAAGGTTGGACCGTACGGCGTGGAAACGCTCCCAACGGTGTGCGCCGCGGACAGCGGCCTGGCCGCACTGGTCGATGTGCCCGGCGCGCCGGCCGCGTGCCGGGGTGCGCTGACCGAACGCGCCCGCCTGCACTGGTCTCGCGGCGACGGCGGTGACCCCGCGGCCCTCGCCGAGGAGTTCCTCGCCGCGCACGGCCTGCCCCTGCGCGACCTGACCCGACCCGCCACCCCCGGGCACGGCACCGGGGTCTGCGGCGCGGCGCTGTACCTGTCCGCCGGCGCCGGGGCGCTGCTGGCCGGCGCCCCCACCGGGGCGCCCGAACCCGCGCCGGTCCTGCCCGACCTCGCCGTCGTCGTCTACCAGCACGGCCCCACCCGGGTCACCCGGCCCGACGCAGGGCCGCCGTGGTGGCTCGGCGAGTGGGTCGAAAGCTGGACCCCCGGCCAGCACGCCGCCGCCGTCGACGCGGTCCGCGCCGCCATCGGCCGCGGCGACGTCTACCAGGCCAGCATCGTCGGCCACGCCGCCGCCCCCTACACCGGCGACCCGTTGCCCGCCCTGAGCCGCCTCGGCGCGCTCCCCGGCGCCCGCTACGGCGGCGTCCTCACCGGCGACGGCTGGGCCATCGGCTGCGCCTCCCCGGAAACCCTCGTCGAGGTCACCGACGGTCAGGTGATCACCCGACCGATCAAGGGCACCCGCCCGGCCACCGCCACCGGCCGCGCCGAGCTGCTCGCCAGCGCGAAGGAACGCGCCGAACACATCATGATCGTCGACCTGGAACGCAACGACCTCGCCCGCATCGCCCGCACCGGCACCGTCACCGTCGACGAGCTATTCGCCGTGCGCCGCTGGTGCGACCTGTGGCAGGCCGAGTCGACAGTGCGCGCCGCTGCCGCCGACGGCCTCGGCCTCGCCGACCTGCTGCGCGCCACCTGCCCCGGCGGCTCGGTCACCGGCGCCCCGAAACTCGCCGCCCTGACCCAGATCAGCGCCCTCGAACCGGTCGGGCGGGGCGCCAGCATGGGAGCGCTGGGCTGGGTCGCCCCCGGCCACGTCGACCTGGGCCTGACCATCCGCACCGCCGCCGCCGACGGCCAGCGGCTGCACACCTGGGCCGGCGGCGGCATCACCTGGGACAGCGACGCACGCGCCGAGGTCGCCGAGGCCGCCGCGAAGACCACCCCGATCCGCGCCACCCTGGCCGGGCGCTGAGGGCAGCACCGGACGGCGATACGCTGAACCTCATGACCATGCGGCCCATCCGGATCATCGGCGACCCTGTCCTGCGCACCGGATGCGAACCGGTCACCACCTTCGACGCCGAGCTGCGCGCCCTCGTCACCGACCTGATGGACACCCTGCTCGGCGCCCCCGGGCGCGCCGGCGTCGCCGCACCGCAGATCGGCGTCAGCGCCCAGGTGTTCGTCTACGACGCCGACGGGCACCGCGGCCACCTCATCAACCCCACCCTGGAGCTGTCCGACGAGCTCCAGGACGACGAGGAGGGCTGCCTGTCCATCCCCGGGCTGTACTTCCCGACCGTGCGGGCCCTGCACGCCACCGCCCACGGCGTCGACCAGCACGGCGAGCCGTTGACGATCGCCGGCAGCGGGTTCCTGGCCCGGGCCCTGCAACACGAGACCGACCACCTGGGCGGGCGGCTCTACGTCGACACCCTGCGCGGCGACACCCGCCGCCGGGCGCTGCGCGAGATCCGCGCCGGGCGCTTCGACTCACCCAGCCGCCGCGGCTAGCTCACCCACTGGTCGTGGCCCAGCTTCGCGACCAACGCCACCACCACCACCAGCAACACCACCCGCACGAACCCGGAGCCGCGGCGCAACGCCATCCGCGCCCCCAGCACCGCGCCGGCGATGTTGCACACCGCCATGCCCGCGCCCAGCAGCCACCACACGTGCCCGGTCACCCCGAACACCACCAGCGCGCCCAGGTTCGTCCCCGCGTTGACGACCTTCGCCATCGCCGAGCCGTGTACGAAGTCCGCGCCCACCAGGGCGGTGAACGCCAACACCAGGAACGTGCCGGTGCCCGGGCCGATCAACCCGTCGTACAGCGCGATCCCCACCCCGGCCACCGCGATCACCGCCGCCACCCGCACCGGAGTGCGCTTCGCCGGCGCCGCCACCACCCCCATCCGCGGACGCAGCAGCACGAACACCGCCACGGACACCAGCACCACCAGCACGACCGGCCGGTACGCCGACGCCGGCACCGCCCCGGCCAGCGCCGCGCCGACGCCCGCGCTGAGCACCGCGAACCCCGCCGCCGGGCCCGCCACCCGCCAGTCGACAGTCGTCCTGCGGGCGTACGTCGCCGCCGCCGTGGCCGTACCGAAGATCGCGGCCAACTTGTTCGTGCCCAGCGCGGTGGCCACCGGCAACCCCGGGGCAGCCACCAGCAACGCCGGCAGCAGCAACAACCCGCCACCACCGACCACGGCATCGACCCACCCGGCCATCGCGGCGGCGGCCAGCAGGGTACTCAGCGTCACGGCGTCCACGGGCGGCAATTCTCCCCACCCGACGCGCCGCAGCGGCACCCGAGTGGCCAGCCTCACCCGGTCAGCGACCCCGCGTACGCCGCAACCACACCCCCAACGCGCCGACCGCCACGAACACCAGCATCGAACACAGCAAGACCTTCACCACCCGGCAACCATGCCACGGGCACGTAAGGTGCAGGAGTGCGCCTGGCCACCTTCAACATGCTGCACGGACGGTCCCTCACCGACGGGCTCGTCGACTCCGACCGACTCACCGCCGCCATCGGCGCCCTCGACGCCGACGTGCTCGCCCTACAGGAGGTCGACCGCGACCAACGCCGCAGCGGCAACCTGGACCTCACCGCCATCGCCGCCCGCGCCCTCGACGCACCGCACCACCGCTTCGCCGCAGCCGTCGTCGGCACCCCCGGCGAACAGTTCCGCCCCCTGCGCCACGACGACGACGGCCACGGCGAACCCTGCTACGGCATCGGTCTGATCAGCCGATACCCCGTCCGCAGCTGGCAGGTCACCCGACTCAAGCCGGCGCCGGTGCGCTCCCCGGTCTACGTACCCGGCCCCCGCGGCGGTCTCATCCTGCTGCACGACGAACCCCGCGTGGTCCTCGCCGCCGTCCTGGACACCCCGCACGGCCCGCTCACCGTCGCCGCGACCCACCTGTCCTTCGTGCCCGGCTGGAACGCCCGCCAACTACGGCAGACCGTCCGCGCCCTGCGCGCGCTACCGGGCCCCCGCGTCCTGCTCGGCGACCTCAACCTGCCCGCCGGCGCGGCCCGGCTCATCTCCGGCTGGCACCCCCTGGGCCGACGCCCCACCTACCCGTCCGGGCAGCCCCGCGTCCAACTCGACCACATCCTCGCCGACCGGCACGCCCTCGACCACCTCCCACAGGTACGCGCCGTCACCGCGCCGGCGTCCACCATCTCCGACCACCGCCCCCTGCTGGTCGACCTCGGCTGACGACCGTCAGTCGGGATAAGCCGCCATCGCGGGTCGCGAATGTCTAAGGTGGGGCTTCACCGACACCACCGCCGTTGCGCCATCGCCACCCCCGACAACACGGAGCTGACCATGAGCGACACGCCGGACACGATCGTCCTCATCCACGGATTCTGGGTCACCCCCCGCAGCTGGGAACACTGGGTCACCCACTACCAGGACAAGGGCTTCCGAGTGCTCACCCCCACCTACCCCGGGCTGGAGGGCGAGGTCGAGGCGATCAACGCGGACCCCAGCCCTCTGGAGACGCTGACCGCGCCGCAGGTCATCGAGCACCTCACCGAAGTGGTCGCCGCGCTACCCAGGCCGCCGATCATCATGGGCCACTCCGCCGGTGGGGCGTTCACCCAGGTCCTGCTCGACCGGGGGTACGGCGCCAGCGCCGTCGCCCTCAACTCGGCGCCCACCGAAGGCGTCAAGAACATCCCGTTCTCGCAGCTGCGCTCCACCTTCCCGGTGCTGCGCAACCCCGCGAACCGGCACCGCGCCGTCGGCTTCACCTTCGAGCAGTGGAACTACGCGTTCACCAACACCTTCGACGAGCAGACCGCCCGCGCCCTGTACGAGCGCTACGCCATCCCCGCCGCCGGCGGCATCCTCTGGGACAGCGTCCTGGCCAACCTGCTGCCCGGCCCCCAGGACATCGCCGTCAACTACCACAACGACAAGCGCGCGCCGCTGCTGTTCATCTCCGGCTCGGAGGACCACATCATGCCGCCCAGCGTGCAGCGCTCCAACGCCGCGCACTACAAGGGCGACACCATCACCGAGGTCGAGCTCTTCGAGGGGTACGCGCACCTGCTGCCCGCCCAGCAGGGCTGGCAGCGCATCGCCGACGTCGCCCTCGACTGGGCCCTGCGCCACGCCCGCTGACCGCGCCGCCTGACGCCGCCTCCAAGGTCGACTCGGCTTCCTGAAAGCCGGGGCCTCACCGTGTCCCGGAGACCGCGCCGTTTTGAAAACCGAGTCGATCAAGGGTCGGCGGGGGAGCGGACCACCGAGTCGCAAGATTCCCTCAAGATCATTGCATCGACGGACTTCGACGATCATGCTGGTCGACACGCGCCACGATCACCTCGTCGGAGGCCACATGAGACGCCAGCGACCCACCCTCATCGCCGTGTCCACCCTCATCGCCATCACCCTCACCACCGCAGCACCAACCCCCGCCAACGCCGCACCACCCGACCAGGTCACCGCCCTCACCGCCCACCAGGCCGACGGATACACCACCCTCGCCTGGCAACCCGTCGACGGCGCCACCGACTACCAGATCGAACGCACTCCCGTCGACGCCGACAACACCCCCACCGGCGCACCCACCATCGTCGGCATCTGGCGACCCAACCGCCAGATCAACCAACACGCGCCCACCTTCGCCGACTCCGGCTACAACCCCGGCGACACCTTCCAATGGCGCGTACGCGCCCGCACCGGCACCACCGAACAGCCCTACTCCGACCCGGTCACCGCCACCACCACAGCACCCTGGGGCAACCCCACGACCCTCGGCGAGCAACTGCGCACCGGCTGGGAGACCACCCACGCCGCGCAGTACACCAGCGACACCGACGAGTACGCCTACACCGCCGCCATCGACGCCCTCAGCGACCGCGTCCGCGTCGTCGAACTCGGCCGCACCGTCCAGAACCGACCCATCAACATGATGGTCATCGGTCACCCCATCCCGGCGGCCACTCCGGAAGCCGTCGCCGCCACCTCACCCGTGGCCATCAACTGCAACGTGCACGGCAACGAACCGGGCGACCGCGAAGCCTGCCTCATCATGGTCCGCCAACTCGCCTTCAGCACCGACCCCCGCATCACCGACCTGCTCAACCACACCACCGTCCTGATCGTCCCCACCATCAACGGAGACGGCCGCGCCAACAACACCCGCGGCAACTCCACCGGCCAGGACCTCAACCGCGACTACTCACTGATCCGCCAGCCGGAGACCACCGCGTACATCACAATGGTCCGCGACTACCGACCCGTCGCCGGCTACGACGGCCACGAGTTCGGCAACTCCCGCGCCGGCGACCTACCGATGCTGCCACCCCGACACCAGAACGTCGCCCAACCCATCTTCGACCAGTCCCAGGACATGATCGAAGGCCACATGTACGCCAAGGGCGCCGAAGCCGGCTGGTGGGCCTGCCCCTACGGCTGCGAAGGCGGCGGCAACGTCGGCCTCAGCGAGGAAACCATCCTGCGCAACACCCTCGGACTCAAGAACGTCACCAACTCCCTGCTGGAACTGCGCAGCTCCGGCGGCCAGACCCGCCCCGACGAGGGCAACACCGCCAACAACCGACGCCGCAAGACCTACTCCGCCCTGTGGACGTTCCACCAGTTCCTCGACTACCACCGCGCCGACCGCGCCGACATCCTCGCCTCGCGCGCCGAGGCCATCGAAACCCAGGCCGCCAACACCGGCCGGCTGGTGTTCCGCGGCTCCCGCCCCATCCCCGCCCACCCGGCACCGCACCCCGGCGACAGCCCACCACCAATCGACGCGCCCCCCGCCGACCTGATCCTCGACAACGCTCCCTGCGCCTACAAACTCACCGACGCGCAGTACAACGGTGCCCGCACCGACGGACCCGGTGGCGTCGGCACCACCGTCGCCCAGCGCATCGCCGCCCACGGCTGGAAGGTCATCACGATCGGCGACGACCACTACGTCCCCCTCAACCAACCCGAACGCGGCCTCATCCCCCTGCTCCTCGACACCAAGGGCGTGGAGAGGCTGACCGACGGCGAACGCATCTATCCCACCCTCACCGGCCGCCGCAACGGACCCCTGACCGTCACCGGCTTCACCTGCGCCGACGACGCCACCATCAACGGCCCCGTCACCGTCCGGGCCGGCGCGGCGCTCGTCACCACCGCAACGACCATCAGCGGCCCCCTCACCGCCACCGGCGCCGCCGGCATCCTCCTCGCCGACAGCACCATCAACGGCCCCGTCCGCATCACCACCACCACCGACGCGATCTCCATCATCGACGCCACCATCGCCGGCCCCGTCGACCTGTCCGGCAACACCACCGGCACCGACGCACCCGTGCTGGCCGGCACCACCATCCGCGGCCCCCTCAGGTGCACCGGCAACAACCCCACCCCGCACAACCTCGGCATCGCCAACACCGTCCACGGCCCCCGCACCACCCAGTGCGCGGCACTGTGACCGACAACTAGCGAGCCGTCACGCCGGCGGCGCGGGCCGACACCCGCGCCGCCGGGTCACCAGTCACCCCCGCACTCGTGGAGGACGCCGTGTCGCACCCCGCCACCCCACCGCGACACCCCCGACGATTCCGCGGACCGCACGCCGCTCGGCGCGTCCGACGGACGCTCGGCCTACTCCTGCCAACCCTGCTGCTGGCCGCCTGCACCGCCAGCCCCGCAACTCCCCACACCGATGCCGCACCCCAGGTCACCGGGCCACTCTGCGCCGCCCTGCCCACCGGCACCGAACCCGGCAACCCGAGCTTCCTCGCCGGCCAACCCGTCGAGGCGGCGCTGCGCTGGATCCCCACCCTCACCACGTTCGAAGCGGCAGTGCGCACCAGCGGCGTCCTCACCGACCTGCCCGCCGGCAACGGCGTCACCCTCCTGGCGCCCTCCGACGACGCCTTCGCCGCCACGTTCTCCGAGGACAACTGGGACGACCTCATGACCCACCACACCGACCAGCTCCGCACCCTGCTGAAAGCACACCTCATCACCGGAGCCCACCCGATCGCCGACCTCACCACCGCCGGCACCGCCACCACACTCGACGGCGTCACCATCACCGCCACCCGCACCGGCCCCACCGCCCGCCTCGACGACCGCGCCGACACGGTCTGCGCCGACTACCAGGCCACCAACGCCCGCATCCACATCATCAACGCCGTCCTCGGCCCCCTGCCCGTCACCGCCGACAGCACCGGCCACCGCGCACACTGACCACACTCATCCGGGCGGTACCAGACCCGCCAGCGCGCGGTTGGTCCGGTTGGCGCGGACCGCGTCACGCTGCTGCCCGGCCGTCACCTCGATGTACGTCTGCGACGACGCCAACGACGCGTGCCCCAACAACCGCATGATCTCCGCCGCGCTCGCACCGTCCTCCGCCAACCGGGTCGCGAAGGTGTGCCGCAGCGCGTGCAGCCGCGCACCACGCGGCACCCGGTCGCCGATGCCCGCCCGCCGGTAACACGACTCGACGAGATACTGCAGGCCACCACGGCGCAACGGCTCACCGCGCCGATCCACCAGAAACGGCGAGTCGGCGCGTACCGACCGCGAACCGAAGCGCCGCACCCGACTGTCCAGGTAGTCCCGCAGCACCCGGTCCAGATCCGCCTCGATCGGCACCACCCGAGGCCGCCCGCCCTTGCCCGTCACCTCGACCCGCCGCTCGCCGGGCCGGCCGCCGAGCGAGTCGACGCGCAACGCCAGCAGCTCCGACAGGCGCAGCCCGGCGCAGAGCGCCACCGCCAACACCGCCACGTCCCGCTCCGGCCACGGGTCACGTTGCCGCCCGTCGTCGCGCGCTGCGGACGCGAGCAGCACCTCGGGGGTGTCCGCGCCGCGCAGCGGCTTCGGCTGGGGGAGTAGCGCCCGGGGCCGCCCGACCGCCGGCATCGGGTTGCCCGCCACGAACCCGTCAGCGACCAGGAACGTGAAGAA
Organism: Micromonospora sp. NPDC005324; assembly: GCF_040607155.1. Taxonomy (NCBI): domain Bacteria; kingdom Bacillati; phylum Actinomycetota; class Actinomycetes; order Micromonosporales; family Micromonosporaceae; genus Micromonospora; species Micromonospora sp. NPDC005324. Next base: position 41,155 of record NZ_JBEXGE010000006.1, read on the forward strand.
ACTGTTCCAGGTGGACCAGGCCCGATGCACCGACGCGGGCGCCCGGGGGGCGGCGAACCGGGCGAAGGCCGCACGCATCACCCGGGGGGAGAGGGCGGTGATCGACAGCGCGTCCAGGGGCAGGGGAGGGGTGGCATCGTCCGCGACCAGGCTGGCCACCGTGCGCAGATCCCTGCGGTACGCGGCCAGGGTGTGCGGGGAGGGCTTGCGGGTGGCCCGCGCGGTCAGGAACTCCTCGATCAGCACCGCGAGCGATTCGTCCTGTTTGTCATGCATAAGGGATATTATGCAGCATTTTCGGGTTTCCGGGAAGGGGGCCGAAAGAGGGGGGAGAAGATGCCAGAACCCCGGCGATACGTCCTCACCGGAGCACCCGGCACCGGCAGGACAACCATGATCGAGGCGCTCCACCGAGGGGGACACGCCACCGACCGAGAGGCCGCCACCGACCTCATCTCCGAGAGGCAGGCACAGGGGTACGCCGAGCCGTGGCACCAGCCGGACCGGTGCGGACACGGGTGGCCCTGATCGAGAAACACGTATCGTGCGCGACATGACGTCGCCCGTTGCCACCTGCCCCGAGTGTGGTCAACCCGGCACACCCACCGTGTACCGAGATCCGAACGATCCCATGGCCTGGGTCTGTCCCGAGGGGCACCGGTGGCGGGCGACCGACCGACCCGGGTGGTCTCCATGGGCATCGCCCACCGCCGTCGCCGCACCCCACGACGCCATCAACACCACCACCCGGACCGACCCCGCCCAGGTCGACAAGGACGGGCGGCACTGGCGAATCGGCACGGCCGGCGACGTTGCCTGGCTCGCCGGACGCACCACGCAGGGCTTCTCGGTCACCACGGCGATCCCGCCGGTGTTCGAGGCGTACGGCACCTTCCACCCGCCCGCCGGGGTCGGCTTCGACGCCCACGAACGCGCGGTGATCGACGAGTTGGTGTCGTGCACGCCGGACCAGCCCTGGTGGCTGGGCTTTCTCGACACCGGCGCCCACGACGTCGTCTTCCCGTACGCCCCGAGGGTGTCCCTCTACGGGGACTGGCCCTACGTGTTGGTCGAGGCCGGGCCCGAACAGGCTCTCACCTGGCGCGTCGGTCACATGCGCGGCGACGGGGCGTTGCCCGACCTGTTCTTTCCGGCGGATCGATCCTGGCTCGTCTCGGCCCTGTGGGACGACACCTGGACCGACATCGGCGCCGACGTTGCCGTACTGACGGCCCTGCGACGCAACCCGCTGGTCAACGCGCGCCTCGTCGGGCCGGACGAGGACGCGTGTCCGCCCGGCCTGACGCGCGAATAACCCCTGTCGGGAGGCCGTGAGGGGACCCCCGGAACACGTTACTTTACATAATGCGCATTATCGAATCGCACTCGTTGTGCTGGCGGGAGGGGTGCGGGTGCCTGCGCGCGGTTTAGTCTCGCGTGCGGCGCAGCCAGTCCTGTGTGAGCGATCGCAGCAGCGCGGGTTGTTCGTACGGCAGGTAGTGTCCGGCCGCGTCGATCACCGTGTAGGTGCCTCGGGGGAAGCGGCGCAGGGCGCGGAACTGGTCGGCGTACCCGACGATCCGGTCCTGCCGGCCGGTGATCACGCTGACCGGGCCGTCGAAGACGAAATCGGCGTTCTCGTCGGGTAGGGCGAAGTCGCTGCCGGTCTGCAGCTTCTGTTGAAAGGTCTCGTCGCCGGGGCCGCCGGAGTTCAGTGCCGCGAGCACCGTCGCGACGACGGCCGCTCGGCGGTGGCCCAGGGCCGCGTCGAGGTGTGCGTGCAGGGCCGCGGGGGCGTCGTCGAGCCAGCCCGTGGGCGCGTCGAGCGGTGGGTCGGCGGGCAGGTCGCGGCTGTCGCGGGCGATGGTGACCCCGGGGCAGACGAGCAGCAGGCCGCGGACGAGGTCGGGTCGTTGACGGGCGATGCCGGTGGCCAGGTACGCGCCGTAGGAGCCGCCGGCGAGCAGGACTGGGGCGTCGAGGTGCTGGCCGAGCCATGCGCAGACGGTGTCCAGAACCGCCTGGGATGTGGGTGGGCAGTTCGCGGGGGTGTCTCCGTGGCCGGGCAGGTCCAGGTAGATCTCTCGCAGGCCGGTGCCGGCGAGGGCGGGGCTGAAGGCGGCGGCCATGGCGGCGCGGGTCATGCCGAACATCGGTAGGCACACCACAGGTGGTCCGGTCTCCGCGGATTGGTCGGCTGCCAGGTTCATGGTCGAGATGTTAGTGAGAGTGTTGGGTGTGGTCACCATCGTCAGCGCCTGCCTTCGGGGCGGGCGTGGGGGCAGTCCGACCTCGGTCGTCGACGAGTCCCTCTCCCCCGCGTCGGACGCCGGTCACGTGTGGAGCGACGCTGAACGCAGCCGGTTGCCGGCCCGGATGGGCACGTCGCATGCCGTGTTCGTGGGGCCAGTCGTGGGCGACGAGCCGGTGGACCTGCGGTTCTTCGCGGCGGAGGGTGAACTGCCCGCGTGTGGGCACGCGACGGTGGCGGCGGTGGCATACCTGGCCGGGCGTCGTGGTGGTGGTGGTGGCGAGCACGAGTTCAGGCTGCGGGTGTCGGGGCGTACGTTCGTCGGTCGCGCGGCCCGCGACGGTGACCAGATTCGTGCCGCGTTCGATCCGGGTCCGGTGGCGGTGCGGGACGCGACGTCGGTCGAGAGCGGCCTCGTCGTCGATGCTCTCGGTGTCGCTGCGGGCACCGTGCTCTCCGGGGCGTGTGTGGCCTCGGTGGGGCGGGCGCGGATGCTGGTGCCGATCACCACGCCTGCTGCCGTCGTGGCCGTCGACCCTGACCTCGACCGGCTCCGCGCGGTGTGCGACCAGTTGGGGTTGCTGGGCTGCTACGTCTATTCGGCGCCGACGCGTTCTGGTGCTGTGGTGGCCCGGATGTTCGCGCCGTCGATCGGGGTTCCCGAGGACATCGCCAATGTGAACAGCACCGCCTGCCTGGCCGCTCGCCTGGTCGGTGGCGGCGTCACCGGGTTGACCGTGGACATGGGTGACGTGCTGGGTGAACCGGCGACGATCATCGCCTCTGCCCGTCCGAGTTCCACCGGGCCGCGGGTCTTGGTGGGGGCCGCCGCGGCGGTGGTCCGTACGGTGTCGTATCCGCCTCTCGCCGGCTGACGGGGCGCAGTGCTCGGTGGAAACCCTGCGGTCGCTGACCGTTGTGGGCACCGGCCGGGTCGGCCGGTGCCCACGAACAGCGGGTGAGGTGGGTACGGGTCAGATCCAGGGCACCTGCGGGGATGGGTAGAAGTTGACCTGTTGCAGTCGCCAGCGGGGTGCCTGCTCCCCCAGTCGGTTTCGGAACGATTCCCAGTCGTGGCTGGCGGAGGTGGACCAGCCGAGTTCGGCGATCGCGGGTAGGCGGGGGAAGGCCATGTATTCGATGTCGTCCAGGGTGCGCAGCGTTTCGGACCACAGTGGGGCCTCGACGCCGAGGATGGCGTTCTCGCCGACGCCGGTGACGCGGGTGGCGGGGTCCCAGCCGTAGGCGTCGGACACCTCGATCAGGCCGGCCCAGCGCAGGCCGAGGCGGGTGTTGGCGTCGTACTTCATGTCCAGGTAGGACTTGTTCCCTGGCGACATGATGATCTTGTTGCCGCGGGCGGCGGCTGCGGCAAGGCTGGCGTTGGTGGTGCCGGTGCCCCAGAACTGGGCGACGACGTCGGTGGACAGGTCGGCCTGGGTGATCTCGTTCCATCCGGAGGCGCGCTTGCCGTACTTCGCGACCAGGGGCAGGACCCGGTTCATGAAGGTGCGGTAGTCCTCGTCGGTGGTCGCGTGGGCTTCGTCGCCGCCGATGTGCAGGAACGGTCCGGGGGTGATGGCGGCGAGTTCGCGGATGACGTCCTCGACGAATCGGTAGGTGAGTTCGTCGTTGATGCAGAGGGAGCTTTGACGCCCTCTCCGCCCTGAAGGGGTGGAGATTCCGGTCTGCTACGCCCCCGAAGGGGCAAGCTCCCGGCGGGTTACCGCTTCCCTGCGCGGTGCCGGCACGGGTGCCGGTCTTACCTGCGCTCCGCGGTCGTTGAGGTCCGCCCGTGCGGCGGCCCTGATGTTCCTGGCGGCGTTCACGTCTCGGTCGTGCAGGCCGCCGCATGGGCAGCCCCACGTCCGGACGTTGAGCGCCATCTTGTCGTTGATCCGGCCGCAGTCCGAGCACATACGGGTCGACGGGAAGAACCTGTCCACCCGGGCGAAGGTGCGCCCGTACCGGGCGGCCTTGTACTCCAGCATGGCCGTAAACTGCGACCACCCAGCGTCGTGCACCGACTTCGCCAACCGTGTCCGGGCGAGACCGGTCACGCACAGGTCCTCGTCATGATCGACGTTCGTCGATTAGAGTCGCAGGTTACCGGCGTTCCGCCTGTACTGTAAACCTTTCTTAACATAAGGGCTCGTCGAGACAGTGTTGTCGCCGACCTCACGTACGCCGCACGCTGGGGAATTCCTGGAGTGGGTCGTGCCGTTGTCCGTTCGGAAGATCAGGTTCGGATGATCGAATGGGAAGTGCCATGCACATGCGCTCAGACGCGGTAGTGCTGTTCGGCGTCACGGGAGACCTCGTCTCGAAGAAGCTCTTTCCGGCGCTGTACGAGTTGACCCGGCGCGAGCGCCTCGACGTTCCGGTGATCGGCGTGGCCCGCTCCCCCTGGGATGATGAGCAGCTGGTCACCATGGCCCGCAAGTCGGTCACCGAGGCCGATGACGAGATCGACGACGAGACCTTCGATCGGCTCGCGGACAACCTTTCGATGATCTCTGGCAACTACGCGGACCCGACGACGTACCAGCGGCTGGCTGAGCGGCTGCGCGACGCCGAGCGGCCGGTGTTCTACCTGGCGATCCCTCCGGCGGTGTTCGGTTCCGTCGTCGAGGGCCTGGCGGCCGTGGGTCTGGCCGACCGGGGTCGGGTGATCGTGGAGAAGCCGTTCGGGCGTGACCTGGAGTCCTCCCGCGAGCTGGATCGCACACTGGGCGTGGCCTTCGCGCCGGAGCGGGTGTTCCGCATCGACCACTACCTCGGCAAGGAAGCCGTCGAGGGTCTCTACGCCTTCCGGTTCGCCAACCGGCTGTTCGAGCCGCTGTGGAACAACGAGCACATCGACAACATCCAGGTGACCCTCGCCGAGGGTTTCGGCACGCAGGGCCGGGCCGGCTTCTACGACACGGTGGGCGCGACCCGGGACGTGCTGCAGAACCACATCCTCCAGGTCGTCGCGTTCATCGCGATGGAGGCGCCCGCCAGCGACGACACCGCGGCGTTCCGGGAGGCGGAGGCCGCGGTGCTGCGGCAGGTCGCGCCGCTGTCGCCGGACTCCACGGTCCGGGGGCAGTACGCCGGCTACCGCGACGAGCCGGGCGTGGCGGCGGCGTCGAACACGGAGACGTTCGTGGCGACCCGGTTGACGGTCGACTCCCCCCGCTGGGTGGGCGTGCCGTTCTACCTGCGCACCGGTAAGTCGCTGCCGGGGACGGCGACGGAGGTCGTGGTCGAGTTCAAGCAGCCGCAGCGCTCGCTGATCCCCGCCGAGCGGGGCACGGCGGGGGCCGCGAATCTGCTGCGTTTCCGCCTCGGCCGCGGTGACGGCATCACGATGTCGATCCAGGCGAAGAGCCCGGGTGCTGAGGTGGCGAGCCGCCCGGTGGACCTGTCCGTCGACTTCGGCTCGGCCCTCGGTCGCCGGCAGGAGGCGTACGAGCGGCTGCTCGACGACGCGATGGACGGGCAGCACCTGCGCTTCGCGCGTGCCGAGACGATCGAGCAGGAGTGGCGCATCGTCGAGCCGATCCTGGATCTGCCGACGGCGGTGCAGTCGTACGAGAAGGGCAGCTGGGGTCCGGCGGACGCCGACGCGCTGGCCGGCGGCTGGCACCTGCCGGTCCTGCGGTAGCGGCGGGCCGAGACCGGGCCGCAACAGGGCTCTCACCTGGCGGTGCGGGTGGGATCACCCGGTGGTGCGGGTCGCCGGGCGGATGCCGCGGATGCCGGCGACGGCGAACTCGATGCCCAGGTCGTAGTAGCCCTCCCGGTCGCCGCAGAGCGTGAGCGCGTCGGCGGCGGCGAGGACGTGCGGAAAACGCTGCGGTGCCAACGCCTGCAGCGCCGCCCGCTTGGCGCGGACGGCGTCGTCGCGGATGTCCGGGTCGCTGCTCCCCATGGCGCCAGGTTCGGTGGCGACGAGGGTCACCAGGGAGCAGAGGGCCTGGCTGCCGATCTCGGTGGCCTGCTCCGGGGGGTAGCCCGCCCCGTGGAGCAGGGCGAGGATGCGCTCCACCAGGATCAGGCCCGGCTCGGACAGCAGGATGCGCGTGGGGACGAGCCCGGCGACGGTGGGGTGTGGGCGTAGCGCGGCGAGGCAGGCGGCCAGGATGGCGCGGACCTGCTCGTCCCAGGGCTCGGTGGTCGGCTCGGGCAGGCGGATGTCGGCGAGCATTCGCGCGGCGAGCGCGTCGAGCAGGTCGCCCTTGTCCCGGAAGTGCCGGTAGAGCGCCATCGGGGTGACGCCGTGTTCCTGGGCCAGCCGGCGGATGGTGATCGCGGACAGGCCCTCAGCGTCGGCGATGCGCAGTGCGCTCGCGACGATCGCGGTGGGGTCGAGACGCTGCGGGGTGTCCTTGCTCATACTGACCACCAGGCCAGTGTACTACGTACACACGTCGGTATACGTTGTAGATGTACGGCGTATACCGCGTCGTGCGACGTCCTCTCTCCGATGGGGTAGGCATGCGACGTAGTCCCTGGGCAACTCTGGCGGTGCTGTCGGTGGCGCAGTTCATCGTCATCCTCGACGTGACGATCGTGAACGTGGCGCTGCCCAACATCCAGAGCGACCTGAGCTTCACCGCTGACGACCTGCAATGGGTGATCAGCGCGTACACCCTGCTCTTCGGTGGTTTCCTGCTGCTCGGCGGTCGCGCCGCCGACCTGCTCGGCGCCCGCCGGATCTTCATCGTCGGTCTGGTGCTGTTCGGGGCGATGTCCCTGCTCGCCGGACTCGCGACCTCGCCCGGCCTGCTGATCGCCGCGCGCGCCGTGCAGGGCCTGGGCGGCGCGTTGCTCTCCCCCGCGGCGTTGGCCATCCTCACCGTCACGTTCGCGCACGGACGGGAACGCAACATCGCCATGGGCATCTGGGGTGCCCTCGCCGGGCTCGGCGGCACCCTGGGCGTGGTGGCCGGCGGCCTGCTCGTCGACGCGCTGAGCTGGCGGTGGGTCTTCTTCGTCAACGTACCCATCGTCATCGCGCTCGTGGCGATCGTGCCGACCTTCGTGGCGGCCGTGCGGCACTCCCAGCCCGGCCCCCGGACCTTCGACGCGCTCGGCGCGGTTCTCGGCACCACCGGTCTGCTCGCCGTGGTGTTCGGCGTGGTCAGGGCGGAGTCGGCCGGCTGGGGCTCGGCGCAGGTGCTCGCCACCCTCATCGGTGGGGTCGCGCTGCTGGCTGTCTTCGTCGGCGTGGAGGCGCGCTCGGCCGCGCCACTGGTGCCGCTGCGGCTGTTCCGCTCCCGGGCGCTGAGTGTCTCCAGTGGGGCGTTGGCGCTCAACGGCGCCGCGTTCCTGTCGATGTTCTTCCTCACCGCGATCTACCTGCAGCAGGTACGCGGCGCCTCGCCGCTGACCGCCGGCCTGCAGTTCCTGCCGATGGGTGCGACGGCCATCGCCGGCGCCGCCCTCGCCACCCAACTGGTGCACCGGCTCGGCACCCGCACCCTGCAGATCATCGGCGCGCTGCTCAGCGTGATCGGCCTGCTGCTGCTCAGCGGGGCGAGCGCCACGGGCTCCTACACGAGCGAGCTGCTGCCCGGTTTGCTGCTGTTCGGTCTGGGCATCACCACGTTGGGCGTACCCGCCCAGATCTCCGCGATCTCCGACGTCGAGCACCATGAGGCCGGCGCCGCGTCCGGTGTGGTGACCGCGGTGTACCAGGTCGGCGGCGCGCTGGGGTTGGCCATCGTCACCACGCTGTCGGTCACCCACGTCACCGACGCGCTCGGTCGCGGCGCCGGTCAGCAGCAGGCGCTGGTCGACGGGTTCCACCGTGGGCTGTTGATCGCCGCCGTCTTCGCGATCGTCAACCTGGCCATCTCGCTCGCCACGCCGCAACTGCGCCCCGACGCCGAGCGGGTCGCCGAGGCGGCGGTCGCGGCCTGAGCCGGCGCGCCCTCGGAGGCCGGTCCGCCGGGCCTCCGAACGGCAGGGTGATCGACTCGGTTTTCAAAGTCGGGGTGTCGCGGAGGGCCTGATACCGCGACACCCCGGAAAGCCGAGTCGATCACGCGGCACGGGGACGCGCGCCGCGCGGACGCTGACTGACCGCTCAGCTCAGCGGAACGACCGTCCGGCGACGGTGAGGTTTGCCGCTTGCGAGTGGTGTGGGCACGTTGGGTGCGACGTTTCTCGTCCTCGTCGGAGAGGAAGCAGCTCATGCTTTCCGCACTCGATCGTCGGCACACCGTCGCGCCGCCCGGCTACAGCCGGTGGCTCATCCCCCCGGCGGCGTTGGCCATCCACCTCTGCATCGGTCAGGTCTACGCGACCAGCGTCTACAAGAACTCCCTGATCGCCCACTTCGACACCAGCCAGACGGCGATCGGGGTGATCTTCAGCATCGCGATCGTGATGCTCGGGTTGTCCGCCGCGGTCGCCGGGACCTGGGTGGAGGCGAACGGGCCGCGGAAGGCCATGTTCGTCTCGGCCTGTTTCTGGGCGGCGGGTTTCCTGGTGGGCTCGCTGGGCATCGCCACGAAGCAGTTGTGGCTGCTGTATCTGGGCTACGGGCTGCTCGGCGGCATCGGGCTGGGCATCGGCTACATCTCCCCCGTCTCCACCCTGATCAAGTGGTTCCCGGACCGGCCGGGCCTGGCCACCGGACTGGCGATCATGGGATTCGGTGGTGGGGCGATGGTCGCCTCTCCCCTGTCGCGGCAACTGCTGTCGTTCTTCGACGCCGGCTACGACCCGACCAACGCGGGGTCGACGGCGTCGGGCAGCGCCCTGGTGTGGCTGTTCGTGACGCTCGGCCTGGGCTACTTCGTCATCATGATGTTCGGGGTGGCGAACGTGCGGGTGCCGGCGCGGGACTGGCGGCCGGCCGGCTTCGACCCGGGCAGCGTGGCGGCGAAGCCGCTGGTCACCACGGCGAATGTGTCGGCGGCGAACGCGGTGAAGACCCGCTCGTTCTGGCTGCTGTGGGTGGTGCTGTTCTGCAACGTGACCGCCGGCATCGGCATCCTGGAACAGGCCAGCCCGATGATCCAGGACTTCTTCCGCGACAACGGCACCTCGGCGGTGACCGTCGCGGCGGCCGGCGGGTTCGTGGGTCTGCTGTCGCTGTTCAACATGGCCGGCCGGTTCGTGTGGTCGTCCACCTCGGACATGATCGGCCGCAAACCGATCTACCTGGTGTACCTGGGTGTCGGCATGGTGCTCTACGCGCTGCTGGCGCTCGTCGGGCAGACCTCGACGGCCCTGTTCGTGCTGTTGGCCTGCGTGATCCTGTCGTTCTACGGCGGTGGTTTCGCGACGGTGCCGGCGTACCTGCGGGACCTGTTCGGCACCTTCCAGGTCGGTGCGATCCACGGTCGGCTGCTGACCGCCTGGTCGGCGGCGGGGATCGCCGGTCCGCTGATCGTCAACGGGTTCCTCGACGCGCAGGGCGAGCCGGGCTCACTGACCGCCGCGGCGTACCGTCCGGCGCTGTTCACGATGGTGGCTGTGCTGGCCGTGGGCTTCGTGGCGAACCTGCTGGTACGGCCGGTGCCGCAGCGCTACCACGAACCGTCGACGGAGCCGACCACGCATCAGGATCAGAACGTGGACGAGGACACCACGGCGCAGAGGAGTGGTACGCGATGAGCGAGGACAGCCGACCCGGGCAGCAGGCCCGGTTGTGGATCTCCTGGTTGGTGGTGGCGGCGCTGCTCGGCTACGGGGTCGCCCAGACCGTCATCACGGCGGCGAAGCTGTTCACCCACTGAGGTGCGCGCGGGGTGCCGTCGGGCGGCACCCCGCAGCACCAGTCAGAGACCGCCGGAGACGCGCAGCACGGTCCCGGTGGCGTACGAGGCGTCCAGGCCGAGCAGCCAGGCGATGGCGGCGGCGATCTCGTCGGGTTCGCCGGCGCGGCCCAGCGGGATGCGACCGGCGGCGGAGTCGGCGCGGTCGGGCACCCCGGAGTCGGCGTGGATGTCGGTGCGCACGATGCCGGGGGCCACGGCGTTGACCCGGATGCCCTTCGGGGCGAGTTCCTTGGCCAGGCCGACGGTGAGGGTGTCGGTGGCGGCCTTCACCGCGGCGTAATGCACGTACTCCCCCGGGCTGCCGAGGGTCGCGGCCGCCGACGAGACGTTGACGATCGCCCCGCCGTCGGTGAGCCGTCGGGCGGCCTGCTGGGCGCAGAGGACGTAGCCGATGAGGTTGACGTCGACGACCCGGCGCAGGTCGTCGACGCGCAGCTCGGTGAAGGGCCCGATCAGGCTGGTGACGCCGGCGTTGTTGACCAGGCCGGTGAGCGGGCCGAGTTGGGCGGCCGCGTCGAACAGGGCGTGCACCTGCTCGGGGTCGGTGGTGTCGGCGCGTACCGCTAGGGCCTGGGCGCCGGCGGCCCGCAGGTCGGCCAGGACGGCGGTGGCGGCGGCCTCGTCGCGGCGGTAGCACAGGGCGACGTGGTGACCGGCGGTGGCGAGCCGACGCGCGGTGGCGGCGCCGATGCCCCGGCCGCCGCCGGTGATGACGGTGACGGGTGCCACGGTGCCTCCCGGGGAGTCTCGACGGCTGCGCGATGGTCGTGCCGACGCTACCGTGACCGGCGCGGGTCGGTCGTCGAGAGGAGAGTCACATGCGGCGGGCGTTGGTGCTCGGTGGTGGCGGGGTGACCGGGGTGGCCTGGGAGTTGGGGCTGCTGGCCGGGTTGGTCGAGCGGGGTGTGCCGGTCACCGAGGCGGACCTGGTGGTGGGTACGTCGGCGGGTTCGGTGGTCGGCGCCCAGGTGTGCTCCGGGTTGTCCGTCGAGCGTTTCTACGCCGAGCAGTTGGCGCCGCCGTCGAGTGAGCTGGCGGCACGGTTGGGCTTCGCGGCGCTGGCGCGGCTGATCTGGGCCGGTGGTCGGACCCGCGACGCGGTGCGCTCGCGGGCGCGGATCGGGGCGATGGCGGTGGCGGCGCGCACCCCGTCGGAGGCGTCGCGACGCGCGGTGATCGAGGCCCGTCTGCCGGACCGGGAGTGGCCGCGGCGGCGGCTGCTGGTCACGGCGGTGGACGCGTCGTCCGGTGAGTTCGTGGTGTTCGACAGCGACAGCGGGGTGTCCCTGGTGGACGCGGTGGGCGCGAGTTGCGCGGTGCCCGGGGTGTGGCCGCCGGTGACGATCGGCGCGCGCCGCTTCGTCGACGGCGGGATGCGCTCGACGGTGAACGCGGACCTGGCGGCGGACGCGCGCAGGGTGCTGGTGCTCGCGCCGACGTCGGCGGCGTTCGGGCCGATGCCACGGCTGTCGGCGCAGGTGGACGCGTTGCGAGCGGCCGGGTCGCGGGTGGTGGTGCTGACGCCGGACGCGGCGGCGCGCACGGCGATCGGCCGCAACGTGCTGGACCCGGCGCGCCGCGCGGGCGCGGCGCGGGCCGGGCGGACCCAGGCCGACGTGGTGGCCGACGAGGTGGCAGCGCTCTGGGCGTGATCGCTTACGCTCACCGCGCGGCCGATCCGACAACGGTCGATCGGACAATGGAGGTGCGCGGTGGCGGGTGTGGGTGTCGGCGACGTGGTGCGGGATTTCGAGCTGCCGGATGAGACGGGCACGCCGCGGCGGCTGTCGCAGTTCCTGGCGGCCGGGCCGGTGGTGCTGTTCTTCTACCCGGCGGCGATGACCCGGGGGTGCACGGCAGAGAGCTGCCACTTCCGCGACCTCGCGGCGGAGTTCACGGCGCTGGGCGCGACGCGGGTGGGCATCAGCCGCGACCCGGTGGCGAAGCAGGCCGAGTTCTCGAAGCTGCACGGCTTCGACTATCCCCTGCTGTCGGACGCCGACGGCGCGGTGGCGCAGCAGTTCGGCGTCAAGCGGCGGGTGCCGTTGGGGCCGCTGAGCATGAAGCGGATGACCTTCGTCATCGGCACTGACCAGCGGGTCATCGAGGTGATCCACAGCGAGGTCAGCATGAACGAGCACGCGGACCGGGCGCTGCGGGCACTGGGCGGCTGAGCGGGGCGTGAGCCCCGTGCGGCGGGTGTCGCAGTCGGCTGGTATCAAGACAGCAATCAAACAGGTGTACGGAAGAGGGTTGTGATGGATGCCGGCCAGGGTTTGTCCACTAGCGAGGTGCAGAGCATCCGGGAGGCGTTGGCGGCCGGGCGTAAACCGCGGGTGGTGTTCACCGCGGCGGCGGGGCAGATCGCCGGTCAGGTCGGTCAGGTGATCGAGCTGACCGACCCGGAGGTGTCCGACGAGTTCGTGGTGGTGCGCTTCGGCCGCGACGAGTTGCCGTTCTCCCCCGCCGACCTGGCCGTGGCGCCCAAGGGCGTCACTCGCCGGGTGGCGGAGCCGAAGCCGGAGCCCGAGGCGCCCGCGGTGGCCGCGCCGGAGTTCGTGTTGGACACGCCGCGGGTGCCCGCGCAGCGACAGGAGGAGCCGAAGGTGGAGCCGACGGAGAAGCCGCCGGCGCGGCGGGCGGTCAAGGCCGTCAAGCCGAAGGGGCCCGCGGGTCTCACCGTGACCCTGGCGTACGCCGACGGTGAGTGGACCGTCGCCGCGCAGCAGGGCAGCAAGGCCCTGGCGAAGCCGTACGTGGTGAAGCCGGCGGAGGCGTTGAAGATGGTGGCCCTGGTCGACGTGCCGGGGGTGCAGGAGGCGGTGGAGCAGATCCTCGGCACCGAGCGGGCCGAGGCGGAGCAGCAGGCCGGGAAGCTGCGCGCCGAGCTGGCTGAGATCGAGGCCCGGCTGGCGGAGCTGCGCGAGGCCCGCTGAGGCGGGTCAGCGCCGGCTGTGGTGGTGCAGCAGTCGGGTGAGCAGTCGGGTCAGCTGCTCGCGCTCGGTGGCGGACAGCGGGGCGAGCAGGTCAACTTGGACGCGATCGAGGGTCGCACCCATCGCGCGGGCCTCGTCGGCGCCGGCGTCGGTGGCGCTGATGACGTTGCGGCGGCGATCGGCCGGGTCGGGGGCACGCACCACGAGCCCTCGGCCGGCCAGGTCGTTGATGGCGGCCACCACGTCGCTGCGGTCGATGCCGCAGCGCCGGCCGAGGTCGGCCTGGCTCGCGGGCCCCTTTCCGGCCAGGGTGGCGAGCAGCCGGTAGTGGTAGCCGCGCAGGTCGTGCGCGGCGAAGCCCTCGCTGAGCAGGCGGGCGGCGTGAGCGGCGGTCTGGTTGAGAAGCCAGCTCGCTGTGGTGCTGAGCCCGGCGGGTGACTGCGGGGCCGCGTTGTCCATGCGGCGCAGCCTACCAGTAATCGTTGGCGCGACCCACGATCGGGTGTTACGTTGGCTCGACCAACGTTGGTTCAGCCAACGTATTGAAGGAGGCGTCATGTCCACCGTCCCCACCCTCAACGGCCAGGTCATCGGCCATGCCCACTACGCCACCCGGGCCCTGCTCGAACGGGCCACCGCTCCCCTCGGCGTCGAGTTCAACCAGTTGCTCGCCCTCAACGTCCTCGCCAACGGCCCGGCCGAACGCGCCCACCTCACGCACCGCATCACCAGCACACTCAAGGTCGACGAGCAGGAGGTGCAACGGGTGCTCGCCACCCTCGTCGACGCGGACCTCGCCGAGACCGACCACGACGCCGACGCACCACGGCTGCGGCTCACCGACGCCGGTCACGCCGTGCAGACCCGCATCGCCGCCGCCGTCGCGGACATCAGCGCCCGCCTCTACGCGGACATCCCCACCGACGAGGCGAGCGCCGCCGCCCGGGCGCTCACCCTCATCACCCAGCGCGCCAACGCCGAACTGGCCGCGACCTGACGGGCACGAGCCCGCCGGTGCGCGGCCCGATCCTGCCGGCCCGCGCGCCGGGTCCGGCCAACCTGTCGGCGGCCCGCGCGCCGGGTCCGGCCAACCTGTCGGCGGCCCACGTGCCGGGCCCGGTCGGTCAGAAGTAGTCGAGCAACTGCGCCGGGCCTCCGACGCCCAGCAGGTCCAGGGCGGCCGGGTCGGTGTCGCCGGCACAGAGCAGCAGGCCGGCCTGCGCGACCGACCGGGCGTGGGCCGCTCCGGCGTAGAGCAGGGCGAAACCGCGTACGTCCAACCGCAGCTCCGCCTCGCCGTCGACGCGGGTCAGCTCGGCGGCGCCGTCGGCGACCGTCAACCGCCAGGTGCCGGTGTTCCACTCGGCGAGCGGGTCGGTGAGGTGGAAGTCGACGGCGCCCCGGGCGTGGATCGGCCACCCCCGCGCGCTCACCGCCCGCGCCACGTCCACCGGCCGGTGCATCCACAGGTCCCGCTCGTGCTCGCGGGCCGACTCCAACGGCAGGTGGACGCTGACCGCGTCCCCGTCGAGCGGGCACAGTCGCAGGGTCGGCGCGACGCTGGCCCAACTGCCGAGCACCCCGACGAGTTCCCGGGCGGCCTCGGTGGTGACCGCCAGGGCCTCGTCGACGGTGAGCACGGAATCGGCCCCGTATCCGCGGCCCCGCTGCCAGGTGGCGTAGCCGACCAGGTCGCCGCCGGCCTCGACGAGGGTGACGCCGTCGCCGGGCAGGCCGCGGTCGGTGGCGTCGAACAGCTCACCCCGGCGGGTCAGCATGCCGTTGCGGTGCCGGGTGACCCGCTCGTACAGGTCGTCGACGGCCGGCAGGTCGGCGGGCGTACCGGCCCGGACGGTGAGGTGTGACGCGGGTCGGTGCCGGGGCAGCGCGGCGGTGACCAGGTCGACGGTGCGCAGCACCCCGGCGGCCTCCCACCCGCAGGCCCGGTACGGGGCCGCGACGGTCGGGTAGAGCGCGCTGATCGCCGCCCCACGGTTCCGGCCACCGCGTAGCAACGCGGTGAGCAGGGCGCGAGCCACGCCACGACCCCGGGCCTCGGGGGCGACCGCCACCCCGGCCACGTCGGCGGCCGGCACCGCCCGCCCGGACCACCACTGGTCGTGGTGCAGGTCGACCGCCTTGCCGACCAGCCGGCCGGCGTCGTCGAACGCGCCGTAACGGGTCAGGCCCGGCACCGGCGCGGACGCGGGCGCCGGGCGCTGCGGGTCGGAGCCGAACGCGAACCGGCCCAGTTCCCAGGCGGCGTCGAGGTCGTCGGCGGTGAGTTCGCGGACGTGCACAGTGGCAGGCATCGGCACACCGTAGCGAGACAGCTCCCCACCAACAGCGCATTTACCGCCGGCATGATCGACTCGCCACGCGATCTTGCAGTTTCTGTGGTGGCATACGGGGCACTCCACGCATCACGGCGACCGAAACTGCAAGATCGACGAGGTGGCGACCCCGCACCCCTGTCGGTCAGTGCTGCGGGATGTTGGCCACGCCGATGCGCTTGCGGAACACCCAGTACGTCCACCCCTGGTAGGCCAGCACCACCGGAGTGAAGATCACCGCCACCCAGGTCATGATCTTCAGGGTGTACGGGGTGGACGCGGCGTTGGTGGCCGTCAACGTGCCCGCCGCGTCCAGCGTGGAGGGCAGCACGTTCGGGAACAGCGCCGCGAACAGGGTCGCCACGGCCAGACCGATCGCCACGGCGGTGCCGGTGAACGCCCAGCCCTCCCGGCGTACCCGGGCAGCGGCCAGCGCGCCGAGCAGGGCGAGGGCCGCGCCGACGGCGAGCACGACGGCGGCCGCGCTGGAACGGATGGTCAGCGTCCAGGTCAGGAACCCGACCGCGAGCACGGCGGCGCCCACACCCAGGCGCACGGCGAGCGCGCCCGCGCGCTCCCGGATGTCTCCGGTGGTCTTCAGGGCGAGGAACACCGCGCCGTGGGTGAGGAACAGCGCGAGGGTGGTCGCGCCGCCCAGCAGGGCGTACGGGTTGAGCAGGTTCAGCAGGCCGCCGACGTACTCGTGGTCGGCGTCCAGTGGCACGCCGCGCAGGATGTTGGCGAAGGCGACGCCCCACAGGATCGCCGGTAGCAGCGAGCCGACCACGATCGCCGCGTCCCACCGGCGCTTCCAGGACGCCTCGGGGCGCTTGTGCCGGTACTCGAAGGCGACCCCCCGGGCGATCAGGGCCAGCAGGATCAGCAGCAGCGGCAGGTAGAAGCCGGAGAAGAGGGTGGCGTACCACTCGGGGAACGCGGCGAACATGGCGCCACCGGCGGTGATCAGCCACACCTCGTTGCCGTCCCAGACCGGGCCGATGGTGTTGATCAGGACGCGGCGTTCCCGGTCGTCGCGGCCGAGCACGGGCAGCAGCATGCCGACGCCGAAGTCGAAGCCCTCCAGGATGAAGTACCCGGTGAACAGCACGGCGACGAGGAGAAACCAGATGGTGGTCAGTTCCACGATGGGCTCCGGGATCAGTAGGCGAAGGCGAGCGGGCGCTCGGCGTCGTCGGTGTCGTCGGTGGGGGGTTGCTCGCTGACGTCCGGCACGCCGGCCTTGGCGTAGCGCAGCAGCAGCTTGACCTCGATCACGGCGAGGGTGGCGTAGATCAGCGTGAAGGCGGTGAACGAGGTGAGCACCTCGGCCAGCGAGACGCTGCGGGACACCCCGTTGCGGGTGAGCATCTCGCCGAAGACGATCCACGGTTGGCGACCCATCTCGGTGAAGATCCAGCCGAAGGAGTTGGCCAGCAGTGGCAGCACCGGCATGGCCAGTCCGGCACGCAGCAGCCACCTGCTGCTCGGGGTGCGGCCCTTGCGCTGGCTCCAGAGCACCAGCAGGGCGATCGCGCCGGCCGCCATCCCAAAGGCGATCATGAAGCGGAAGCTCCAGTAGGTGACGGGGATGATCGGGGTGTAGCTGCCCGCGCCGTACTGGGTGGCGTACTGCGCCTGCAGGTCGTTGATGCCGTGCACTGTGCCGTTCGGGTCACCGGTGCCCAGGTACGACAGCAGGTACGGGATCTTGAGGGCGAACACCTCGCGGCTGCCGTCCAGGCTGCCGATGGTGAGCACGGAGAACGAGGCGGGGCTCTCGGTGGTGTAAAGGCCCTCGGCGGCGGCCATCTTCATCGGCTGCACGTCCGTCATGATCTTGCCCTGGATGTCGCCGGTGAACAGCACGGCCGCGGAGGCGACCAGGACCACCCAGGAGCCGAACTTGGTGGCGAAGCGGTACGCGCCAGTGTCGGCGGAGTCGCGGTTGCGGATGACGTGCCACAGGCCGACCGCGACGATGAGCGACCCGGCGACCAGGAACGAGCCGGCCAGGGTGTGCGGGAAGGTGATCAGGGCGACCTTGTTGGTCAGCACGGCCGGGAAGTCGGTCAGCTCGGCGCGTCCGCTGTCGGGGTTGATCCGGTAGCCGACCGGGTTCTGCATGAACGAGTTCGCGGCGAGGATGAAGTAGGCGCTGAGGTTGGTGCCGATCGCGGCGGCCCAGATGCTGGCCAGGTGCGCCCGCTTGGGCAGCCGGTCCCAGCCGAAGATCCACAGGCCGATGAAGGTGGATTCGAGGAAGAACGCGACGAGCGCCTCGATGGCCAGGGGTGCGCCGAAGACGTCGCCGACGAAGCGGGAGTAGTCGCTCCAGTTCATCCCGAACTGGAACTCCTGCACGATGCCGGTGACCACGCCCATGGCGAAGTTGATCAGGAACAGCTTGCCGTAGAACTTGGTGAGCTTGAGGTAACGCTCGTTGCCGGTGCGGTGCCACATCGTCTGCAGGATGGCCACCAGCACGGAGAGGCCGATGGTCAGCGGCACGAAGAGAAAGTGGTAGACGGTGGTGACACCGAACTGCCAGCGGGCAACGTCCAACGCGTCCACCTGAGAACCCCCAACCATCCGTACTACGAGACGTAGTAAATACTACTGCTCGTCGTAGAAGGCGGGGCGGCCCGCACCCTCCCGGAACCAATGACCCTGATCACCCCGACCCGCCCTCGCGGCCCCGCCGACGCGTGCGACGATGGCGCGCTGATGGACACCGCACACACCGCCTGGCAGCCGCCGCTGATCTGGCGCGCAGCCCTGCTGCTGGCCCGGGGCCTGGTCGGCCTGCTCGCCCGCCTCGAGGTCACCGGCGACGTCCCGGCGCACCTGCGTCGCGGCCCGCTGGTGCTGACCGCCAACCACATCAGCCCGTTCGACCCGGTGGTCATGGCCGCCGCCTGCCACACTCGTGGCATCGCTCCGCGGATCATGGCGACCGCCGGACTGTTCCGCGTCCCGGTGTTCGGCGCCGCCATGCGTCACGCCGGGCACATCCGGGTCGACCGGGGCACCAGCGCCGTGCACCGGGCCCTCGACGACGCCGCCACGGCCGTCGCCCGCGGCTCGGCGATCCTCATCTATCCCGAGGGGCGCATCGGCCTGGACCCCGGCCTGTGGCCCGAACGCGGCAAGACCGGCGCCGCCCGACTGGCCCTGGCCTGCGGCGCCCCGGTAGTCCCGGTCGCCCAGTGGGGCTCGCACGAGGTGCTGCCCTACCAGGCGCCCCGCGGAATGCTGCGCGGCATCGCCCGCTCACTGTGGCGTCGACCGGTGATCCGGGTGCACTTCGGCACGCCCGTCGACCTGGGTGAGACGGCGGCCACCAACCCCGGCGCGGCCCGCCGCGCCACCGACCGGATCATCGACGCGATCACCGACACCCTCGCCCCGCTGCGCCCCGACGAGCCGAACCTGCCCCGCCACGTCGACCCCGGCCGCCCCAGCGATCCCAGCCGCGCCCACCGGCGCGAAGCGAGCTGACGGTCGGACGGATTCGGCCCGATCAACGACACGTGACGGCAAGGTGGAGGACACCACCGCTAGGAGAGGCAGACACATGGGCGAGCAGACCGTGCTGATCACCGGCACGTCCACGGGCATCGGACTGGAAATCGCGCTCGGCTGCGCACGCGCCGGCTGGCGGACCGTCGCCACGATGCGCGACGTGAGCCGCGCCGAACGGCTGCTCGCCGCCGCCGACACCGCCGGAGTCGCCGACCTGATCGACGTACGCCGGCTCGACGTCACCGAACCCGGCGCCGTGGATACCTGTGTCGAGGAGGTGACCAGCACATACGGGCGGCTGGACGCGGTGGTCAACAACGCCGGCGCCGGGCACCTGGGCACCCTGGAACAGGAGAGCATCGACGACATCCGGGCGGTCATGGAGGTCAACTTCTTTGGCGTGCTGCACGTCAGCCGCGCCGCCCTGCCGCACCTGCGGGCCAGTCGCGGCCGGCTGGTCACCGTCTCCAGCGTCGGCGGCATCCTCGGGCAGCCCTTCAACGAGGCGTACTGCGCGGCGAAGTTCGCCGTCGAGGGATTCATGGAGGCACTCGCCCCACTCGCCGCGACCACCGGCGTACGGGTCACGCTCGTCGAGCCGGGCGCGGTGGCCAGCGAGTTCATCGCCAACGTCGGCATCGACGCCGACGCCGCCATCGACGCCGCTGGCGTGTACGGGCCGGCGCTGCGTGCATACCTGGCCCGGACCGGGCAGGCGTTCGCCGCAGCGCAGTCGCCTGCCGCCGCAGCGGCGGTGGTGGTCGCCGCGCTGGGCGATCCGACACCGCCGGTACGGGTACAGACCTCGGACGCTGCTCGGACATTCGTCGGAGTCAAGCTCGCCGACCTGGACGGCGGGGCGGTTTCTCGGACAACCGCCAGTTGGCTCGTCTGACACCGAGACGAGACGCTCCGACTCCTGGGGCGCTGACCGGGTACGGCTCAGGTGCCCGGGCACCTGAGCCGTACGGGCGAGGGGGACAATGATCATGTGTCGCGTCGCCCTCTCGTCCTCGTCGCAGTGGTACTCCTCGTCGTCGGCGGCATCGGCTACGCCGGGCTGCGGACGGCGTACCACCACGCCAGGGACCAGCGGGACCTCGCCGACCTGACCAGATCGTCACCGTGGCCTCGGGGCCAACTGCTGATCCCCGACGGCGTGACCCGCTCCGGCGCCGTCGGCTGGCTGGAGCGTGGCGGCCTCGACATCGCCTACCCGCTGCGTACCGCCGATGGCGGCGCCGTACCCGTGCTCTGGCGGTTGCGTGTGCCGCACCCCGCGAGCGGGCTGCCCGACGGCGTCGACTGCGGCTCGCCGCGGCTGCGCACCTGCACCGACCTGGGCGGCGGGAGCACGCTGATCGTGACTCACGAGACCGACAACAGCGACCCGTCCGTCGCCCTCTACCGCACCGACGGCGCCACGGTACGGGCGATCGAGGTGCAGGGGCCGGAGCCGGTCGGCGTCGACGAGTTGACCGCCGCGCTCACCCACGCCCACCGGCCCAGCGACGCCGAACTGCTGGACCTGTTGCGCCACGACGGCTACCAGACCGACTGGAGCTGAGGCGCGAGCGGGCGACAGACGCCGGCCGGCCACCCGCCGGCCACCAACCGCAGGCATACTGCCTCGCGTGTTGACCCGATTCGGCTACCTCGACGCGCCGGCGCCGCTGGCGTTCGCCCATCGTGGCGGCGCCGCCGAGGGCGACGAGAACACCACCGAGGCGTTCGCCCGGGCCATCGGGCTGGGCTACCGGTACGTGGAGACCGACGTGCACGCCACCGCCGACGGCGTCGCGGTGATCTTTCACGATCCGACGCTGCGCCGGGTCACCGGTGAGGCGGGGAGCATCGCCGAGATGAACTGGGCGGACCTCGCCTCGGTACGGGTCGGCGGCGCTGCCGTCGTACCCCGGCTCGACGAGGTGTTGGGGGCGTGGCCGCAGGTCCGCTTCAACATCGACGTGAAGGCCGACGGCGGCGTCGCGCCGACGGTCGCGACGGTGACCCGGGCCGGCGCCGGCGACCGGGTGCTGCTCGCCTCGTTCAGCGACGCCCGGCTGACCCGGTTGCGCGCGCTCACCGAGGGACGGGTCGCGACCAGCCTGGGCATGCGCGGCGTCGCCCGGCTGCGGCTGGCCTTCCTGCACGGGCGTCCGCTGCGGCTGCCGCCGTCGGTGGTCGCCGCGCAGGTCCCGCCGCGCTACGGGCGGGTGCCGGTGGTGGACCGCCGGTTCCTCGACTACTGCCACCGCATCGGCCTCCAGGTGCACGTCTGGACGATCGACGAACCAGCCCAGATGCACGAGTTACTGGATCGTGGCGTGGATGGCATCATGACCGATCACGTCGGCGTGCTGCGCGACGTCTACCGCAGCCGCGGCCACTGGGCCGCCTGAGGATCGAAGGACCCCCGATGGCCGAGACCGTGACCCCCACGGTGGACGACACCCCGCCGCCGGCGAGCACTCGCCGGGAGCGGCGCGGCTGGTACATCTACGACTGGGCCAACTCCGCGTTCCAGACCACAGTCATCACTGTGTTCCTGGGCCCGTTCATCACGACCGTCGCCGAGTTGGCCGCCGGGTGCGAGTTGGGCGCGGACACCTGCGACGGGTACGTGCACCCGCTGGGCATCCGGGTGGCGGCCGGGTCCTACTACCCGTACCTCATCTCGCTGTCGGTGTTCCTCACCGTGTTCGTGCTGCCGGTGATCGGGGCGATCGCCGACCGGTCGGCGCACAAGAAGCGGCTGCTCGGCGGCGCCGCGTTCACCGGCGCCGGCGCGACCATCGCGATGATCTTCGTCACCGGTGACCGCTACCTGCTCGGCGGGGCGCTCTTCCTGGTCGCCAACATCTCCTTCGGCGCGGCCGTCGTGGTCTACAACTCGTTCCTGCCGCAGCTCGGCGGCCCGGACGAACGCGACGGCATCTCCAGCCGCGGCTGGGCGCTGGGCTACCTGGGCGGCGGCCTGCTGCTGGCGTTCAACCTGGTCGCTGTCACGGTGTTCAGCGAGGACGACAACCCGCAGCGCACCCTGGACCTGGCCCGCTGGTCGATCGTCTCCGCCGGGGTCTGGTGGGCGGTGTTCACCCTCGTACCGCTGCGCTGGCTGCGGGAACGCCCCAGCGCGGCGGCGGCGCTGACCCGGCGCGGCAACGTGCTCACCGACGGGTTCCGGCAGCTGGGCCGCACCCTGCGGGAAATCAAGGCGTACCCGTTGACGCTGTTCTTCCTGCTGGCGTTCCTGGTCTACAACGACGGCATCCAGACCGTCATCACCCTCGCCAGCCAGTACGGCACCGAGGAGCTGCGGCTGGACCAGAGCACCCTGATCGTCACCATCCTGCTGGTGCAGTTCCTCGCCTTCGGGGGCGCGTTGAGCCTGGGCGCGCTGGCCAAGCGCATCGGCGCCTGGAAGACGGTGCTGCTCAGCCTGGTCCTCTGGACCGGTGTGATCATCGGCGCGTTCCGGCTGCCGGCCGAGGCGCCGGTGCCGTTCATGGTCCTCGGCGCGGCCATCGGCCTGGTCCTCGGCGGCAGCCAGGCGCTGAGCCGGTCGCTGTTCAGCCAGCTCATTCCGGCCGGGAAGGAAGGCGAGTACTACGGCTTCTACGAGATCAGCGACAAGGGCACCAGCTGGCTCGGCCCGCTCGCCTTCGGCCTGGTGTTCCAACTCACCGCCTCGTACCGGGTGGGCCTGGTCTCACTGCTGATCTTCTTCGTGGTCGGGTTCCTGCTCCTCGCCGCCGTGCCGATCCGCCGTGCCATCGTGGCCGCGGGCAACACCCCACCCCGGGTGCTCTGAGCACGGGTCCCGCACCCGACCGATTCGGGCCGGTCAATGGGCTAGGCTGCCCGACCGTGACCGACGACGCCGCCACCGCCCCGACCTGCCTGGCCCACCCGTTCCCCGGCCAGCCACACGCCCCGGCCGGGTGCGCGGCCGCGCGCGGGCTCGACGGGCGTCCGGTGCACGCGGCGGCGTTGAAGTTCTTCTGGGGGCCGATGGACTGCGGCAAGTCCACGATGGCGTTGCAGATGAACTACAACCACGCCCGGCAGGGCCGGCGAGGGCTGGTCACCACCCGCATCGACCGGTCGCTGGGGCCGCAGGTCACCACCCGCATCGGCCTGGCCCACGAGGCCATCGAGGTCACCGACGACCTGGACCTGCGGGCCCTGGTGCGCGGCCGGTGGGCCGACGGGGTACGCGTCGACTACCTGATCTGCGACGAGGCGTGCTTCTACACCGTCGATCACGTCGAGCAGATGGCCGAGCTGGTCGACAGCTACGACGTCGACGTGTTCGCGTTCGGCCTGGCCACCGACTTCCGGTCGCGGCTGTTCCCCGCCGCGCAACGCCTGTTCGAGCTGGCCGACGAGGTGGCCCGCATCCAGGTCGAGGTGCTCTGCTGGTGCGGCCGCGAAGGGTTGCTCAACGCCCGGGTCGTCGACGGGCGGGTCGTCCGTGAGGGCGCCCAGGTCGTCATCGGCGACACCGTCGACACCGCCGAGGTGCGCTACCAGGTGCTCTGCCGCCGGCACTACCGCAGCGGCGACCTCGGCCCCCGCGACTGAGGCAGTCACGCCGAGCCGGCCGCCCCCTGGGTGGGAACGGCCGGTCCCGCTGCGGGTCGGTCAGCCGACGCAGACCTGCTGCGCCTTGATCCTCCACGACGAGGCGTACGCGATGATCTCGCGGCCGGTGGCGTCCGCGCTGTCCAGCGCCGCCTTGGGCAACAGGGTGGCCACCGAGCCGGCCCCGGTGAGCCCGGTCAGCGCCGCGCCGACCCCTGCGGTCTGCGAACCCGCCGGGCAGGACGGCGCGGTCGCCGTCTTCGGCGCGGACGCGTTGGACACGCTCGACGCCTCCGTCAACGTCATCGCCGGCAGCGGGGTGCCGCAGAACGCCTGGGTCTGCAGGGTGAAGTTGCCCGGTGCGCCGAACACGTACGCGGTGCTCGACACCGAGGCGAGCGTCGAGGTGAACTCCAGCTCGTCCACCGCCACCGCCGCGTTGGCGTTGTCCACCCGGTACCCGCCGCCGAAGGTGCTCTTGCCCGGCGGGCACACGGCGGTCACCGCGATCTTGTCCAACGCGTTGTTGGCCGACGTGGTGGTGACCAGTTGCAGGCCGGCCACCGCCCCGGCCGGTGCGCAGACAGCGAACGCGTCCACCGACCAGGGCACGTTCGTGGCGTTGGCCTCCACGCCCAGCACTGTCACCGTGTGCAGTGTGGCGTCGGCGTACACGCGGGTCATCAGGACGTCGCCCTGACCGTCGTTGATGCGCCCACCGGCGCCGACGACCTGGTCGGCGCCGTTGCACGAGATGGCCATCGTCTTGGCGTTCGTCGCGTCCAGGACGCTGGTGGCGGCGACCCGGTACAGGCCGACCGACGCCTGAGCCGGGGTCACCGGTGCGAGCAGCGTCGTGGCCGCCGCCATGCCGGTCAGCACTGCCAGACCAGCCAGTTTCCGTTTCATTGGATCTTCCCTCCGCACTGCCTCGTCGACTGTCGACGACGGCTGTGGGATCAGGCTCCGCACGGTCGTCAGGAGGGCGTCAGCAGCGCGTCGTACTGACGCCACGATGACGTGTGGCTGCGACAGTGCGCGCGACGACGTCATCGTGGCGTCGCCGGGCTCCGGACGGGGCCACGAACAGGAGGTTCCATCATGCGTACCCGAGCGTCGGTGGCGGCGGTACTGGCTGCCCTACTGCTCAGCGGCGGTCTGGTCGGCGGCGGCGCGGCGCACGCCGACCCGAACACGAACCCGTGCGCCACCACCGACGGCGACCCGATCATGGGCACCGACGGCGACGACATCATCTACGGCGGTGGCGGACCCGACGAGATCTACGGCCTCGGTGGCGACGACATCATCTACGGCGGCGGCGGCGTCGACACGATCCACGGCGGCTGGGGTGACGACACCATCTTCGGTGAGGGCTGCGGGGACTTCATCGCCGGCGGCGGCGGCGGTGACCTGCTCGCCGGGCTCGAGGGCAACGACGTCCTCTCCGGCGCCCACGGCGCCGACCTGCTGATCGGAGTGGCCGGCGACACCGTCACGGGTGGCACCGGCGGTGACACCCTCGACGGTGGGCCCGGTGTGGACACCTGCGCGGAGGACGACGAGCCCGACCCCGGCGCGATCTTCTACTCGTACGTGCAAACCGACGCGGGCAACGAGAACCTCTACAGCTGCTGACCGGCCCGTCCGCGCAGCAGACCCGGATCCGGGGGCGGTGCGTCGATCGCGCGCATCGCCCCGGACCACCTGTCGAACGCCCGGCGGGCCTCACCGTGCCGGCCGGCACCGACCAGCGTCGCGACCAGCGCGCGGTGCGCCCACTCGTCGTAGGAGTCGGCGTCGAGCAGCCGAACCAGTGTGGTGGCGGCCCGGTCGGCGTGCCCGTCGCGCCGGTACAGGCGGGCGAGTTCACGCATCGCCCGCAACCACACCGAGCGGGTCTGTTCCCGCAGCCCGTCGGCCCAGTCCTCGTACGGCTCGTCGGCGAAGGCGTCGCCCCGGTAGGCGGCGTCCACCTCGGCGAGCAGTTCGCGGGCCCGTGCCTCCTCACCGTCGCGACCGAGGCGCTCGGCCCGCGGCACGTCGGCGAGGAGGCGCTCCGCGTCGACGACCACCCGGGTCAGGTCGACGCGTACACCGGTCAGGTCGGCGCGCACGTACCGGTCGACGGGCCACCGGCGCGGCGGGTCGAGCACGGCCCGCACGGCGGAGAGCAGCACCGACAGGCGGTGCGCGGTGCGCCTCGGCTCGTCGTCGGGCCACAACAGCTCACACAGTTCGGCCCGCCCGATGGCACGGCCACGTCGGGCAACGAGGATCTTCAGCAGCGTACGGGCCTGCCGGGACCGCCACGCCGGCAGCGGGACCTCCCGCCCGCCGACGATCACCTCGAACCGGCCGAGCACCCGCACCTCGACGGCGCCGCTCCCGGCGGAGGTCTCGGACAACTGCCGCCCGTCGACCGTCTCGACCCCGCGCGCCACCAACCGGTCGGCGGCCAGCTGCGCCGCCGACCGCTGTGCGCCGTCGGCGCCCGGGATGCGGCCGAGCAGGACGACGGTCTGCTCGGCGGCGGGGGTCGCGCCCGCCGCCTGCCAGATCTCTGCGGCCTCCAGCAACGCCGCGCGGCTCGCGGCCGGCTCGGCGGCGACCGCAGCGGTGAGCTCCAACGCCTCGGCCAACGCGTCGGACTGCCGGCCGGCCCGGGCCGCGCCGACCGCTTCGGCCGCCCGTCGCCGGGCCAACCCCAGATCACCCCCGGCGTACGCCACCCAGCCCGTCGCGACCAGCGCGGACGAGAGCAGGTACGCCGGCGCCAGGCGGTGCGCCTCGTCGGCGGCGGCGCGGGCGGCCGCGAGGTCGGCGCCCACGCCCTCGCACCGCAGCCGAGCCAGGCCGACCAGCGCCGGGATGAGCACCTGGAGGTCTCCCACGTCGCGGGCCAGTTCCACCGCCTCGGCGAAGGCCGCCAACGCCTCCTCGCGCCGGCCGAGGCGGCGACTGACCTCGGCGATCCCGTAGACACCGGCCGCCGCCCGGCGCAGCCCCAACCGTTGCGAGACCGAGGTGGAGCGGCTGAAGTGCAGCGTCGCCTCCTCGTAGCGCCCGAGCCGCAGCAGCGCCTCACCGGCGTTGTGCAGCGCGGTCACCAGCACACCCGGCGGGCCGGCGAGTTCCGCCGCGCGAACGGCCCGCACGGCGGTGGCCAGCGCCGACGGGTAACGGGCCTCCCGTAGCAGGCAGTGCGCCTGGTTGACCAGGACCCGCGCCTGCTGGACCAGGTCGCCCGCGCGTTCCGCCGCGGCCAGGGCCTCGGCGAGGTGCCCGTCGCGGCGGGTGCCGGACGAGGTCAGTGCCGCCGCGATGTGCGCCGCCGCCAACGGGCCGTCCTCGTTGAGGTGCTGCGCCGCGGCGAGCGCCCTGGTCGCGGTGGTGGTGGCGTCCTCGACCTGGCCGAGCTGGGCGAGGGTGCTGGCGCGGCAGGCCAGCACCAGCACGTCGTCCGGGCCGGGCGAAAGGACCGTCGGCTGTGTACCGACCAGGTCGAGCACGGCCAGGGCGCCCGCGTAGTCGGCCCGCAGGTACGGCACCATGGCCGCCCGCCAGAGCAACCGTGCCGGCCAGCGACGATCCTGGTCCGCCTGCGCCACTAGCGGCGCGAAGACCCGCGCCGCCTGGGTCACCGAGCCGGACATGCGCAACGCCTCACCGTGGATCAGCCGGATGTCGGGGCTCTGCTCGGCCTGCGGCAACGCGGTGACCAGGTCAGTGACCTCGGGCGCCCCGCCGGCGGCGAGCATCTCCCCGCCGTGGCGCGCGATCAGGTCGGCACACCGGGCGGGGTCCCCCGCGTGGTGCAGGGCTCGGGCCGCCGCCAGCGGGTGCGCGTTGGCGAGGTACCAGTCGGCGGCGACGTTCAGCCGACGGCGTTCTGCGGCTTCGGGCCGGCCCGGTTGCTGCGTCAACACCTCGGCGAGCACCCTGACCAGCTGCACCATCGGCGGCGTACGACCGGGGTGCCGGCGGGGGTGGGCGACCAGCAGCCCGGTGCGGATCGCCCAGCGCAACGCCTCCGCGCTGCCCTCGGCCGTGACGTGACCGTCGACGGCCGCACACAGCGGCGCGCTGATCGGATCGAGGTCGTGGACGCGACCGAGCAGCCGCGCCACCGGCGGGGGCAGGCCGGCGAGGACCTCGTCGCGGGCGAAGTGCCCGCCCGCGGTGCCGGGCTCGGTCAGGGCCGCGAGCAACTCCCGCCGGCCGACGCCCTGCCGGCCGAGGGCGTCACCGGCGAGGTGCACCCACGCTGGCCAGCCGGCGGTCAGCTCGTACACCAGGTAGGCCAGGTCACTGTCGGGCACCGCGTGCTCGTCGCGCAGGATCCGGGCGACCGCGTCCCGGTTGAGGGCGAGTGTCTCCGGCCCACGCTCGACGACGGGTACGGCACAAGCGCTCAGCGTCGCGGCGGCCAGCGGGTGCCGGGCCGCCAGCGTCACCGCCGGCTGACCCGGCAGCGCGGTCAACAGGCGTACCAGGGTCAGTTGGTCGTCCTCGGCGAGCGCGGACACCTCGTCCACCGCGACCCGTTCCGAGGGCTGGGTGGTCGTCGGCGGGCTGGTGGCGTGTGTGGCCGCCTCGATCAGGTCGGTCGCCCGGTGACAGGTTGTCGGGCCGTCTCCACCGATGGTCTCCAGGGCTGTGGTCTTGCCGTAGCCGGCGGCGGCGACCAGCACCAACCACCGCTGTGGCCAGGTCTGTTGCGCTGTCGTCATCGGGTCGCCTCCGCTCGTCCGAGCACTGCGGAAGGTCACCCGGAGGGCCGGTGACCCACGCTAACCACCCGCCGGCCCGCCGACGGTGCCGTTGTCCTAGAACCGACGGACGCCGTCGGACGGTCAGGCCGGCTGCCGGGCGTGGGCCCGCACCCGGAACCGGTCGGTCAGGATCACGGCGACCGTCACCGCCAACGCCACCGCGGCGCACACCGCGACGGGCGCCCCCAGCACCACACCGACCGGCATCAGTGCCAGCAGGACCACCACCGCCGTGACCCGGCTGATCGGCAGGGTCCGCCACAACAGCGCCTTGTAGGCGGCGTGCCCGGCCAGGAACAGCGCGGGACCACCCAGGGTGAGCAGCACGTCGACAGTGGTGGCCGGTGCGCCGGGCTCCCGCAGCAACCGCTCGTCGGCCGCCGACGTGACGACGACGCCGGCGACGATCAGCGGGTGCAGGAAGTTGAACGCGACCCGGCTCAACGCGCCCGTGCGCTCCCCGGCGTTGGCGATGACCTCCGTGGCGGCCGGGGCCGAGCGGGCGAAGTACACCCACCACAACGCCACCGAACCGCCGAACGCCAGCAGGAACGCCCCGGACGTCACCAGGTCCACGTGCGAGGTGAGGGTGCTGCCGGTGACCAGGATCGACTCCCCCAGCGCGATCAGGACGAACGCCGCGCACCGTTCGGCCAGGTGCCCACCCTCCACCATCCACCGCTCGGGTCGGCTGCGTCCCCGTCGCGGCAGCGGATAGCCGATCGAGAGGCCGACCACCTCGATCACGATCACCGTCGCCCACACCGCGTCGCGGGCGGCCCCGCCGACCAGGCCACCGAGGACCACGAGCACCGATGTCCCGGTGATCCACGGCAGCGACTGCTGAAATCCGGCCACCAACCAGGGACTGCCCTGCACCGCCCACAACGAGAACAGGGTGCGGCCCACCTGCACGATCAGGTAGACCAGCGCGAAGAGCAGGCCGGTCGAGCCGAACGCCTCCGGGATCGCCGCCGACAACAGCAGGCTGCCCAGCCCCACCCCGATCAGCATCGTGCGCACCGGCCCCTGGTCGGGGTTCAGCCAGTTGGTCAGCCAGGTGGTGTAGACCCAGACCAGCCACACCAGCGCCAGCAACAGGCCGGTACGCGCGGCGCCCCGCCAGTCCAGGTGCGCGATCAGGTAGTGCGACAACTGGGTGATGGTGAAGATGAAGACCAGGTCGAAGAAGAGTTCCGTCGAGGTGGTCGGCTGCACCCCCTCGCGTGGTCGCAGCAGCTGCGGGCGTATCGGGGCGGCGACCGGGGGCCTAGAAGGGGTCACCGCACACCCGCCAGTTCCCGTCCTCGCGGACCACCGGCAGGCGACGTTCCTCGCTGAGCCCGCCGTTGCGGGTCACCTTCACTGTCACCGTGCCGTGCGGTCGTCCGCTGCGGGTGGCGACCGACACGTCGGTGATCTCGTAGTCGGTGACCATCGGTGGTGTCCGCACCCAACTGGTGAAGCCGATCGCGCTCCACCGGCTGCGCGCGTCCTCGCAGAGCCGCTCGTACGCCCGGTCGCTGTCGCCCAGGGCCACCTCGTTGAGGAAACCGTCGGCGGTCTCTCGGATCGGGCCGGCGGCCTGTCGGACGGTCTGGAGGTTCCAGGCGCCCAACCCGGCCACCCCCACGCAGCACAGCGCCACACCGAACCCGGCGAACGCCAACCCGGTGCGCATCGGGCGGTGACGCCGGGCCGGTCGGCTCCACGACTGGCCCGCACCCACGACTACCGACCGTAGAGAACACGCTCGCGCCGACGGGCGACAAGCCGGAAACTGGGTGCGCCCGGTGTGCGGGTGTGCCCTGTTCGCGGCGGCCCCGCATCGTCTACCGTCGGCGCACACCCCCGAGCAGTGCCAGGAGCCGATCGATGAGCCGCTTCGTGCAGCCGGTACCACCCCCCGTCGACCCGTACGCCGGCGATGGCCTGCTGCGGTCCTGGCTGGAGCGTCACCTCGGCCCGGGCGGGCACGCCGCAGCGAAGGGCCGTCTCGCGGACCTGGCCGCCGACGTCACCGGCCCGCTTCGCGCGGCGCACGCCGACGCGGAGGCGCACCCGCCGACGCTGGTCCGCTACGACCCGTGGGGCGCCCGGATCGACCGCATCGACACCTCCGCCGGTTGGCAGGCGCAACGAGCCGCCGCCGCCCGACACGCCGTGGTCGCGCTGCCCTACCTGCCGGACGCCCGGGGCACCTGGGGTGCCGCCGCGCGGGTCGTGCAACACGCCCTGCTGCACCTGTACGGGCCGGAGTCGGCGACGTTCTCCTGCCCGGTGGCGATGGCCGACGGTGCGGCGGCGCTGCTCAGCATGCCCGACGTCGACGCCACGGTCCGCGACGCGTGGCTGCCCCGACTGATCTCCACGGACCCGGCCACGGCGATCACCAGCGGGCAGTGGATGACCGAGTCGCAGGGCGGCTCCGATCTGGGCCGCTCCAGCACGCTCGGCCGACCCGCGGCGGACGGTTCGTGGCGGCTGACCGGGGAGAAGTGGTTCTGCTCCGCCGCCGATGCGGCGATGGCGGTGGCGCTGGCCCGGCCGGAGGGCGCCGGGCGGGGCAGCCGGGTGCTCGCCCCGTTCCTCGTTCCCCGGTACGCGGTCGACTCACCGCTGGCCGACGGCGCGGCGCCGGGCGCACCCGCACCGGGTGTCACAGTGCACCGGCTCAAGGACAAGCTCGGCACCCGGGCGCTGCCCACCGCCGAGATCGGCCTGCGCGACGCGTACGCCCTTCCGCTGGGTGATCCGGCGGTGCCCGGTCTGGTCCGGGCGATGACCCTGGTCGTGGTGACCCGGGTGCACAACGCCGCGGCGGCGGCCGGCGGGATGCGACGGGGTGTCGCCTACGCCCGCGCGTACGCCGAGGTGCGGCACGTCGCCGGCGGCCCGTTGGTGTCCTCGCCCCTGCACCGGGCCACCCTCGGCACCCTCGCGGTCGACGCGGCGGGCGCGTTCGCTCTCGCCGGGCACGCTTTCGCCCTGCTCGGGCGGGTCGAGGTCGGCGCCGACCCGGAGGCCGCGGCGGAGCTGCGCATCGTGGCGCCGTTGGCGAAGTTGGCCACCGGACGGCTCGCCGTCAGCTCCGCCAGCGAGTACGTGGAGAGCTTCGGCGGGGCCGGCTACGTGGAGGACACCGGCGTGCCCCGGCTGCTGCGCGACGCCCAGGTGCTGCCGATCTGGGAGGGCACCACCAATGTGCTGGCCCTGGACGTGCTGCGCGCGCTGACCCGGGAGGACGCCGGGGCGCCACTGCTGAGCCGGCTGGCCGCCGCCGTCGACCTGGCGCGGCCGCTGTCGCCGGTGCTGGCCGACACCCTGGCCGCCGTCGCAGCGCAGTTGGCGGAGACCATCACCGCGGTGACCGTCGACCCGGGTGCGTCGGGGGTGCTCGCGGGCGCCCGCGGTCTGGCGTTGCGCCTGGCGTACGCGCTGACCACCGCGTTGCTCGTCGAGCACGCCGCGTGGGGGGACGAGCAGGCGGAGTTGGCCGCCCGGCTGTGGGCGCGCCGCTGGCTGCGGCACGAGGAGATCGCCGAGGACGCCCACCACCACCTCGACCTGCTCTGCTGACCGGCCGGCGCGAGCGGACGGGTGGGCGCGCATGTCGGTGCTGATCGAGCTGGGTGACGACCGGGGCGCGCCTCTGCAGGAGCGCAGACCACCGCCGCAGGTGTCCCGCCGGTGGTGGGTGGCGGCGCTGGTGGCGGCCTGTGTCCTGCTTGGCGGCGCCGCGCCGGCCGCGGGCCTGACGCCCCAGGTGGGGCCGGCGGTGCCCGCCCGGGCGACGGTGCTCGGCGCGGGGCCGCTGCTGCTTGTCGTCGACCCCGACCCGAACCCGCCGACGCTGAGCGCCTACGACTCGGCCGCGCCGAACGGCCCACCGCGGTGGCGGGTCACAGTGCCGCCCGCCGCCGGGTGGTCCGCCGAGGTCGCCGGTGACCTGTTGCTGCTGGTCGAGCGCGACCAGGCGCTCGGGGCGCGGGTGACCACGGCGCGGTCGTTGCGTACCGGCCAGCCGGTGTGGCGGCGACCCGAGCGGGTGTACGCGGCCGGGAACGAGGCGGTCGCGGTGAGCGAGGTGCGCAGCGCCGCCGAACCGGGACGGCGGATCGAGGGCACGGTGCACGGCGTCGACCCGACCACCGGCGCGACCCGTTGGTCGGTCCCGCTGCCCTCCACGGCGGTGCTACGGGCGCTGCCCGGTCTGCCCGGGCGGGTGCTGCTGGTCCAGGACGACGGGCTGGCCCGACTCCTCGACGCCCGCGACGGCACCGAACGTGGGCGGGGACAGCTTCCGCCGGCCGACTACGGCCCGGACAATCCCCAGGTCGTCGGCGCGCATCTGGTGCTGCGCCACCCGAGCGGCGGCGCGGTCGCGCTGACCGGCTACGACCTACCCGGCCTGGCACCGCGCTGGCGGGCGCCGGCGCAGCCCGGTGAGTTGACGCTGCGGCCCTGCCAGGGCCTGATCTGCGGTCAGGACGAGCACGGGCGCTGGGCTATCGACGCGGGCACCGGGGCGCGGGTGTGGACGTGGCCGGCCGGGGCGCGCTGGCGCACAGTGGGGGGCCCACGGGTCGCCACGGAACCTTTGGTGGTGCTGGGAATGGCGTCGGACGGCAGGCGCTCCCTGGTCGCGATAGTGGGACGCGACGGTCATCGGGTGTCCGCGGTGCTCCCGGCGGGTGTGACCGACTGCCGACGGGTCGGCGCCGGGCTGATCTGCCGCGACGGCACGGCCCGTAGGACGTTCTGGCCCCTCGACATCCCCTGACTTCGGGTCAGCGCAGGGGGCCTCGGGCAACGGCTGCGCGCATCGTCGCCGGGTCGCCGGCCGGAACGAACTCCAGCCACCAGGTGGCGCCGGCGGCGGCCAGCTCACCGAGGTAGGCCCGTTCGGTGCGCTCGTCGGAACGGCGCCGTCGGCCGCCGACCGCCACGTCGAACGGCTGACCGTCGGCGCGCGTCGATGGCAGGGCGTTCGCCAGGTCGTGTACCTCGTCGGGGGTGAAGTCGGACCACCCGTCGGTGTCGGTGAGCTTGTACGGCACGATGCCGTCGGCGCGGGCGGCCCGACGGCGCACCGCCCCGGCCTGGGTGCTCCCGCCGACCCAGACCGGCACCCGCGGGGACTGCACCGGCGCGGGCCGCAGCGACACCCCGTCGGCGCGGTAGTGGGTGCCCCGGTGGCTGACCCGCTCACCGCTGAGCAGCCCGGTCAGCAGGTCGAGACCCTCGTCGAGCATCGCGGCCCGCACGGACACCTCGGTCTGCTCACCGAAGGCGGCCAGGCCCCGGTCGCCCGGGTCGCCGACACCGACCGCCACGGTGGCCCGGCCCGCGCTGAGGTGGTCCAGGGTGAGGACCTCCCGCGCCAGCTTCGCCGGGCGACGCCGGGGCAGTGCGGTGACAGTGGTGCCCAGTCGCACCCGCTCGGTGCGCCCGGCGATCGCGGCGAGGACCAGCCATGGGTCGTAGGTGTTCGGCTCGTCGCCGGAATAGTGGATCAGATAGTCCTCCAGGAACACGCCGTCCCAGCCGGCGCGCTCGGCAGTTTCGCCCAACTCGACCAGTGTGGACACCGCGACCGAGGCCCCGCCGCAGGAGATCTCCAGACCGTGTCTCATCCGCCGACCGTAGGGCGGGGGCCCGACACTCGACCGCGGCGAGCGTCGCGTGGCCAGAGTTGTCGGGCCTCGGCGGCATACTGCCGACGTGACAGCTTCTGCCGACCTCGCAATGGTCAACCTCGACAGTTCCGACCCCGCCGGCCACGCCGCGTTCTACCACGAGGCGCTGGGCTGGGAGGTCACCCACAGCCAACCGGAGTACGCGATGATCAGCTCCGGTGGCGTCTCCATCGGCTTCGGTCTGGTCGAGGGCTACCGACCGCCCTCCTGGCCGGACCAGACCGGTGACAAGCGCTACCACCTGGATCTCTACGTCGACGACCTGGCGGCGGCGGAGGAGAAGTTCGTCGCCGCGGGCGCGTCGAAGCCGGATTTCCAGCCCGGTGGCGACAAGTGGGTCGTGCTCCTCGACCCGATCGGGCAGCCGTTCTGCATCTGCCCGCGTCCGCAGAGCTGACGCCGCCCGCGCCTCAGCCGCGACGGCGTGACCGGGCCGCCCACACCGCGTAGGCCGGGTCGCGGTCGAGGTTGTGCCGGTCCCGGTCGTAGCGGCGGGTGGTGCGCGGGTCGGCGTGCCCCATGGCGTCCTGCACGTCCTCCAACGGCACGCCCTCCGAGCGTGCCGTGGTGGCGAAGGCGTGCCGCAGCGAGTGTGGGGACAGCTTCGCCCAGGCCGGGATGCCGGCGGCGCGGGCGAGCCGACGAACCATCCGGAACACCGAGTGCCGGTCCAGTCGCGCGCCGCTGGCGGTGACCAGCAGTGGGCCGGTGAGCTGCGGCACCGGCACGCCGGTGGCGGCGGCCCGCTGGGCCAGGTAGGCGTCCAGGGCGTGCCCGGTGCCGGGGGTGAGGGCGCGGCGACGTTGTTTGCCGCCCTTGCCGACGAAGCGCACGCTGCGGTGACCGCGTTCGGTGCCGAGGTCGGTCAGGTCCAGCGAGATCAGCTCCCCGACCCGCAGACCCAGGTCGGCGAGGAGCGCGAGCGCCGCCCGGTTGCGCACGGCGGTCGCGCCGGTGTCCGCGTCGGCGGCGCTGAGCAGGGCGTCCACCTCCTCGGGGGTGAGCCCGACGGTGGCGGAGTGGTCCCGGTCGACGCGGGGGCGGTCGGCGCCGGAGACCGGGTTGGCCGGCACTGCGCCCAGTTTGACCAGGAAGTCGTACCAACTGGACAGCGCCGAGAGTCGGCGTGCGACGGTCGCCGGGGTCAGTGGGCGGCCGCTGCGCGCGCCGACGCTGCTCTCCAGCGCGCGGGCGTACTCGTTGACGTGCAGGAACGTGGCCCGCAGCGGGTCCAGGTCGTGGCCGGCGCACCAGTTGAGCCAGCCGGTGACGTCACGTCGGTAGGCGTCGCGGGTGTGCTCGGACAACCGCCGGTTGCGCAGCCACGCCTCGGTGACCTCGACCGGCCCGCTCGGCAGCGCCGGTGGCGCGGACGGGCGGGCGAGCACCGGAGCGTCGGAGAACACCATGTGAAAAAGACTCTCAGCCTCGGGTGGGATCGGCGTGCAGGCGCGCCGATCCCACCCGTCACCGTGTCGGATCAGGCGTTGATCTCCCGGCGGCCGGTTCCGTTGGCCTGGATGGTCACCCGCCGGGGCTTGGCACGCTCGGCGACCGGGATGCGCAGCGTCAGCACCCCGTTCTCGTACCCGGCCTCCAGCTTGTCAGTGTCGAGCGTGTCGCCGAGGAACAGTTGCCGGGTGAAGGTGCCCATCGGGCGTTCGGCGGCGACCAGTTCGACGCCGTCGCCGGCGGGCCGGTGGCGCTCGGCGCGGACGGTGAGCACGTTGCGCTCGACCGTGCAGTCGATGGTGTCCGGATCGACGCCGGGCAGGTCGAACGCCGCGTAGAAGTGGTCGCCGTCGCGGTAGGCGTCCAGCTGCATCGTCGCGGGACGGGCCGCAGTGCCGAAGAACTGCTCGGCGAGCCGGTCGATCTCGCGGAACGGGTCGGTACGCATCAACATTGTCATGCCTCCTCGGTTCTCCTGGCCGAAGGTGATGAGTTGAGCCGGGGCGACTCAACTTCCTCTTCTTATTTAGCGCGTTCGGAGGCGAACGTCAACTGCTTCTCGAACCAGTGCTCGGCGTAGGGGCCTCGCGAGTACGCCGGGATCTCGGCGTAGCCGTGCCGGGCGTACAGGGCGCGGGCCTCGACCAGGTCGTGCCGGGTGTCGAGCCGGATCCGGTCCGCCCCGGCCCTGCGGGCCCGCTCCTCGACGGCGGCGAGCAGCGCGGCGCCCCCACCGGCGCCGCGATGCTCGGAGCGGATGAACACCCGCGTCAGCTCGGCCCAGCCCGGTTGCCAGCGCAGCCCGGCGCAGCCGGCCAGGTCGGTGCCGTGGTGCGCGAGCAGGAGCAGCCCGCTCGGCGCGGCCAGGTCGTCGCTGGGCAGTTCGGCCAGTGCCGCGTCGACCTCGCCGGGCAGGGTGGGGCGACGGTGATAGCGAACCACCATCTCGCTCACGTACTCGCGCAGCAGCAGCGCCGCGTCGGGTTGGTCGGGCCGGCTGGTGTTGGTCACCCAGGCGGACCGGGCGGTAATGGTCACCTGTTGATCATCGCCGCCCGGTCAACGGCTTTATCCGGTAGCCCGCCGTTTACCGGCGGGGGCGGGGCAGCAGCGCGATCAGCGCGACCGCCACGGCCACGTGCGTCGCGCCCAGGGCCAGTTTGGCGCCGCCGGTGGCCTCGACGCCGAACAGCGGAACGAAGGACAGCACCGTCACCACGATGGCCAGCGAGATCCAGACCGGACGGGCAACCCGGCTGGCGAACCGCTCCAGCAGCGCCAGCGCCGCCCAGCCGAGCAGAGCGGATCCCAGGGCGATCATGACGATCGCGCCGGCCCCGATGACAGTGGCGGGCTGGCCCGGGCTCTCGACGGTGTAGTCGACTCCGGCCAGCGCGCCGATCGCCCAGATGGCCAGGGGTGCCACGACGGCGACGGCGACGCCGAGGGCGCGTCGGCGCAGTGGTGAGGTGGTGGGGGTCGTGACGGTGGCAGCACTCATGACGGCTCCTCGTTCAGGGGAAACGAACGAGTACGACCGTAACAGATAGTCTTGTTCAGAACTATCTGTTCCGGAACTAACAGCCGGAGCGAGCCCCCGGCGCGTACGGGGAGGTGTTGGCCAGTGGTCCGCTCACCAGCCCCAGGAGAGCCCGCAGGAACACCTCCCGGTCCTGCTCGGGCAGGGTTGCCAGCAGGTCGTCCTGGATGCGCCGGACCACCTGTTGCGCTTGCCGCAGCACCTGCTCCCCCGCCGGAGTCACAGCGACCAGCCGGGCACGCCGGTCCGTCGGCACCGGACGGCGCTCGGCCAGCCCGGCCCGTTCCAACTGGTCGAGCGTCACCACCATCGTGGTCTTGTCCACACCGCACCGCTCGCCGATCTCCCGTTGGGTCAGGTCACCGGTGCGGGCCTGTGCCAGCACGTAGTGCGCCCGCGGCGAGATGCCCAGCTCGGCCAGCCCGGCGGCGTGCTCGGTCTGCAACGCGTGACTCGCCCAGGAGAGCAGGAACAACAGGTCCGGCGGGCCATCGGAGGGCGTGCAGGAGGTCATGTGCCGAGGCTAGCAAGATCCTCCGCGACGAGACTGTTCGCGCGACGGACGATCAGAGCCGCTGGTAGACGCCGTGCTCGCGGGTGAGCAACTGCTCGTCGATCAGATACCGGCGCAGCGTCGCGTGATCCGACCCGCCGGCGGCGCACCACGGCTTGAGCGCGTCGTCGACGGCCCGCTCCGGATAGCGGCTGCCCGGCTCGAACGACTGCTCGGCGATGTGCGCGAGCAGAACCCGCCGTCGGCCCCGCTGCGCGGGCAGGCCCACCAGGACGCCCGCGCGCAGGAAGGTCCGCAGCACCGGGTCGACGCCGGGTTCGGCGTCGTCGGCCGGGCGGCTGTCGCGCGCGGTTGCCCGTAGCGACGCCTCGTCGGCCGCGAGCGCGCCGTCCGCGCCGGTCACGAGGCCCGCGTCGTGGAGCCGGCGGAGCCCGGTGTGCACCGTCCGCGCCGGCAGGCCGGTCCGCTCGGCGACCTCGGTCGCGCTGGTCGCACCCAGCACGATCGCCGCGAAGATCCGTCGCCGTCCGTCGTCGGCTAGGGCCCCGGCCAGCACATGCGCAGTCACGCCGGTCACCCTTGCATCAGCGGTACGCGGACCGCCAGGCGATTTCCTGCCCGCCCAGCCGGTCGGCAGTCCGCTCAGTCGGTCTGCGGCGCGCTCTGTGGCTGCTCGGCGACGAGCAGCACCCGGCGCAGCAGGTCGGAGAGGTGTCGCCGCTCGGTCGCGGTGAGCGCGCCGAGCAGGCGGTGCTCCTCGGCGCCCTGAACCTCCATCGCCCCGCGCCATGCGGCCTGGCCCGCCTCGGTGAGCTCCACGTCGACACGTCGACGGTCGACTGTCGACGGAAGTCGGCGTACGAAGCCCCGCCGCAGCAGCGCGTCCACCCGCGCGGTGATCGAGGCGGGGGCCATCGTGAGGTCCGCGGCGAGGTCGGAGGGTGCGGCCCGGCCACCGCGACCGGCCAGGGCGTGCAGGGTGTCGTACTCGTGGGCCGGCAGGTCGAGGTCGACCAGGACCCGCTCCTTGACCGCCCGCAGATGCCGGGTCACTCGGATCATCCTGGTCACCGCCCCCTCGACGTCCGCGTCGAGGTCGGGCACCACGGGCAGCCAACGCTCGATGTGCCGGTCGACGGCGTCCGGAGTGGCGGTCACCGTGCCAGCTTACCTCAACGCCGAAATATTCATTGCCGAAATATTCGATGCCGAAGTATGTTGTGGCCATGGCTCACCCTCTGCGCGACCACTCCTTCCGGCTGCTGTTCCTGGGCCGCACGATCTCCGCCCTCGGCGACGCGGTCGTGCCCGCCGCACTGGCGCTGGCCGTGCTGCGGGCCACCGGCTCCACCGGCGCGCTGGCCGTCGTCCTCGCCGCGGCGGTCGTCCCCCGGCTGGTTTTCCTGCCGTTCGGCGGTGTGGTGGCCGACCGGTTCGACGCCCGCCGGGTCGCCCTCCTGGCCGACCTGGTCCGCTGCGCGACGCAGCTCGCGGTCGGCGTGGAGCTGCTCGACGGCGACCCGTCACTGACCACAGTGGTGGTGGCGTCCGCACTCGGCGGCACCGCCTCGGCGTTCGCCATTCCGACCGCATCCCCGCTGGTCGCCGGCACCGTCGAACCGGCCAACCGGCAGCGGGCCAACGCCCTGATGGGGATCACCGCCAACACCAGCCGCCTCGCCGGTCCGGCGCTGGCCGGCGCGCTGATCTGGGCCGCCGGGCCGGGCTGGGCGTTCATCCTGGACGGCGCGTCGTTCGCGCTCAGCGCCGCACTGCTCGCGCTGGTGCGGGTCCGTCACGTGCCGGTGCCTCGCCGTTCCGTCCTCGCCGACCTGCGGCACGGCTTCGGTGAGGTGCGCGCCCGCGACTGGTTCTGGACCAGCCTGCTCGGGCACGGCGTGTGGAACGGCGCCGCCGCTGTGCTGATGACCCTCGGGCCGGCCGTGGCCATCGACCGCCTGGGCGGCGAGACGACCTGGGTGCTGCTGTTACAGGCCGGCGCGATCGGGATGCTGACCGGTTCGCTGCTGGCCGGGCGGGTCCGGCTGCACCGGCCGGTGCTGCTGGCCAACCTCGGGCTGGCCTGCTACGCCGCGCCGCTGTTCCTGCTCGCCGTCGCCGCGCCCGCCCCCGCGGTGATCGCCGCCTACGCGGTGGCGCTGACCGCCCTCGGTTACCTCAACCCGGTGTGGGAGACCGTCGTGCAGCACCACTTCCCGCCGGAGGTCCTGGCCCGGGTCACCTCGTACGACTGGCTGGTGTCGCTGGGCGCCATGCCGCTGGGCTACGCACTGGCGCCGTTGGCCGCCGACGCGTTCGGCGCACCCGTCCCGCTGGCCGTGGCCGGCCTGCTGGTCCTCGCCTCCTGCGCGGGCACCGCCCTCGTTCCCGGCGTACGCCGTCTCACCTGGCCGGCGACGCCACAACCGCAACCGGCCGACCCCGCCGGCGTCCGTTGATCAGATCGATCGTCGGTGCCCGGCGGCCGACGACCGGGCCCACTCACAACGAAGGCTCCCAGTCGACGCCGGGAGCCTTCGTCGCGATGTGGTCGGTCAGCCGGCGTCGCGGACCACCGCCACGAAGCCACGCCACGACTGGGGGCTGAACGTCAGCGTCGCGCCGTCGCGGTCCTTCGTGTCACGCACGAGGACCACGCCCGGAAGGTTGTCGGCGACCTCGACACAGTT
The DNA here is from genome assembly GCF_040607155.1 of Micromonospora sp. NPDC005324. Lineage (NCBI taxonomy): Bacteria > Bacillati > Actinomycetota > Actinomycetes > Micromonosporales > Micromonosporaceae > Micromonospora > Micromonospora sp. NPDC005324. The sequence goes on from NZ_JBEXGE010000006.1 coordinate 81,232, forward strand.
GCCACCGTTGCCGCCGCTCTTCGTGCTCTTCCGCCACCGCGCACCGGTCATGTCCATGATGCCGCCGCTTTTCTGAGAAGTTCCAACGAACGCGCTCGGGGCAGGGCCTCGCCGCGAATACGCTCCCACCGTCGTTCCAGGCTAACAAGATCCGACGTTTGATCGAGGATCTGCGCCCGTGCCGCGCTGTCGACATGCGCGACCCGCGACCCGTCCGGCATGTCGGCGATGGCGATCTGACCCCGCGTTTCGTCGGCTGGGCGGAGACCCGCTGAGGCGGTCGTCAGCCACCTCCAGGGGTCTGTACGCGTCAACCTCGCAAGCCGATGTGGTGTCTTGCTGGTTGACGAGGCCGGGAGGTCAGATGAGGGATTCGCGCGGGGCGGAGTTCGACGACGTCGTTCGCACGCGGTCGGGGGTGCTGTTGGCGCCAACGTCCCGATCGCTTCCTGAATCAGCTCCCCGACAACCGTAAATACCGCGCTCACCGACGCTTCGATGGCTACCTTCACCCACAGGCTGGTTCACCCGTCCCGGGTATCGGCAGCACGACGCCGCACCGCAGCCCTCAGCGACAGGGGAAGTTCGAGATGTCCGGCGCAGCGTCCGCCACGGCAGAAGCTGCGCCGTTGCGTCCCACCCAGCTGCTTCGCCGCAACAGGCCATTTCGAGCCCTCTTCTCGGCGAGGCTCGTCTCGTACGCGGGCGATTCACTCAGCCTCGTCGCGCTGATCTTCCACGTGGCCGAGACGACGGGTAAGGGGCTGGCAGTCGCGCTTCTGCTCCTTGTCGGGGATTTCGCTCCATCTCTGCTGGGTCCCTTCACTGGCGCCCTCGTCGATCGGCTCAATCTCCGACGGTTGATGATCGTCTGCGAACTCATCCAAGCTGTGGTCCTGCTGGTCATCGTGCTGACAATGCCCTCGCTGCCGATGCTGCTGGCTCTCGTCGCGATTCGCGCCACAGCGTCGCAGCTCTTTCAACCGGCGTCTCGGGCGGCGGTGCCCGCACTGGTCGGTGACCGTGACCTGGAGACCGCCAACTCCACCCTCGGGTTCGGCTCCAACGCGGCAGAGGCGGTCGGCCCGCTGCTCGCCGCGGCCCTGTTCCCGTTGGTCGGACTGCGCGGTGTGCTGCTCGTCGACGCCGTGTCGTTCCTGGTCTCGGCCGTGCTGCTCGCGACGCTCCCGTCACTTCCGGCGGCAACCGGCGACGGGCGCCAGCCGTCCCTGCTGCGACAGGCCAGAGCGGGCATCGGTTATCTGTTGAGTGTTCCCACGGTGCGGGTGATCTTCCTTGGCTTCACTGCGGTGGTCGCCTTCAACGGGGTCGACGACGTGGCCCTGGTGCTGCTGGCCCAGGAGACCTTCCACGTCGGTGAATCCGCTGTCGGGCTGCTGCTGGGGGCGGTCGGTGTCGGACTGGTGGCCGGCTACGCCATGTTGTCCAGGTGGGGCTCCCGGGCGTCGATGCCGCTCCTGCTGATCGCGGGCTTCGCCGTCAGCAGTGTCGGCAACCTGCTGACCGGGCTCGCCTGGGCCGTCGCGGCCGCGATCGCCCTGCAAGCCGTCCGTGGTTTCGGGTTGGCGGCCATGGACGTCGCCTCCAGCACGCTGCTGCAACGCACGGTGCCAGCGGGCATGCTCGGCAGGGTCTTCGGCAATCTGTACGGCGCGATCGGGGTCGCCGCCGCGACGTCCTACCTCGCCGGTGGCGTCCTGTTGGACGCCACCTCCGCCCCGGTGACCCTGATGGTCGCGGGCGTCGGCGGACTGGTCGCCACCGGCGTCGTCGCGCTGCGACTGCCGAGGGCGATACGACGCGCCGAGAAGGATGGCGCGACGCCGACACCATCCGCGTCGACCATCGAGTAAGTCGGGCGATCAGATCGGGCCGTCGGTGCGCAGCCGTGCGTGCAGGTGCATGTCGTGCCAGCCGTCGGCGTGGCGAACCGACCCCCGGGCTACGCCCTCCACCGGAAAGCCGGCCCGCGTGGCGACCCGGCAGGACGCCGCGTTGGCCGTCGAGTGCTCCAGGGCCAGTCGGTGCAGACCGGCCCGCGTGAAACTCCACCGGGTGAGCGCCCCCAGCGCCTCGGTGGCGATGCGCCGACCACGCGCGGCGGGCACCAACCAGTACGACAGCTGCGCCGACGCCTCGGTCAACAGCACACCGCGCAACCCGATCTGACCGACAGGCCGGTCGTCGGCGTCGACGACGGCCCAACTGGCGGCCGTCTCGTCGTGCCAGCGGCGGGCCCACTGCCCCGTCCAGGCCCGCGCCTCATCGCCACTGTCGAGACGGCGCACGTGCCATCGCTGGATCGCCGGACAGTCGAAGGCGGCCCGGACGGCCGGGGCGTCGTCGTCGCGCCACGGCCGCAGGGCCAGCCCGGGGCGTACCGGAAGGTGGGGTTGCTCCTGAGCGGCGAGGCTCCCGGCGGACAGGGCTGGTGCGACGAGCAGCGGCATCAGCCCATTATCGAGCCGGCGGCCTCACTCTCCGGTCGGGCCGCCCGCGAGTTCGGCGACCACGTCCAGGTGACCCAGGTGGCGGGCGTACTCCTGCACCAGGTGGAACAGCACCCGCTCCAGCGACGCCGGGTCCGCGCCTGTCCAGCGCGGGCCCGGCGCACCGATCTCGGCCAGGTCGTGCGCCGTCACCACCGCTGTGGTGTGCGCGCCCTGCGCCCGCAGCGCAGCCACCAGATCCGCGCGCGTCTCGTCGGGGCCGACGTACCAGCGGTCGTCGCGGCGGTCGCCCCACGGCTCGGTGACGTCCCGCCCCTGGAAACCCCACTCGATCCAGCGCCGTTCGACGTGGCGCAGGTGTGTGAGCAGTTCCAGTGGGGTCCACCCGGACGGCAGCCGGCTGCGCCGCAGCTCCGGCTCGGCCAGCGCGGACACCTTGTCCACCACGGACTCCCGGAAGTAGTCCAGGTAGCGCAGGAAGACCTCGGTGCGGCTGCCGGCCGGGTGGGTGGGCTCGGGGAACGCGGTCATGACCCGGTCGGCAGGTCACGGGCGCGCTGGCGCACACCCGCGCCGCCATACGGGTAGTCGCCCACCAGCGGGGCGCTCGCCTCGTCCAGCAACCGCATCTGCTCGGCGTCGAGGACCAGGTTGCCGGCGGTCAGGTTGTCGTCGAGCTGCTCGGTGGTTCGCGCGCCGAGGATCACCGAGGTGACCGCCGGTCGCGCCACCAGCCAGGCCAGCGACACCGCCGACATGGACACGCCCCGGTCCTCGGCGATCTGGCGGACCGCGTCGAGCACCCGCCAGGTGCGTTCCTCGGCGTTGCGACCCGCGTACGCCTCGACGCCGCGCTGTGGGTTCTCGCCGAGCCGCGTCGCGCCGGTGGGCGTGCTGTCGCGCTGGTACTTGCCGGTCAGCCACCCGCCGCCCAGAGGTGACCACGGCAGGATGCCGATGCCCTCGTTCTCGCAGACCGGCACCAACTCGAACTCGATCTCCCGGGCCAGCAGGTTGTACTGCGGTTGCAGGGTCACGATCGGGGTGAGGTTGAGGTGCTGGGTGAGCAGGGCGGCCTTCTGCAACTGCCAACCGGTGAAGTTGCTGACCCCCGCGTAGCGGATCTTGCCGGCGCTGACCGCGTCGTCGAAGAACCGCAGCGTCTCCGGCAGCGGGGTCAGCGGATCCCAGGCGTGCGCCTGGTACAGGTCGAGGGCCTCGACGCCGAGTCGACGCAGGCTGGCGTCCAGGGCGCGGGTGAGGTGCACCCGGGACAGGCCGGCGTCGTTGGCCCCCGCGCCCATCGGGAACCGCCCCTTGGTGGCGATCACCAGGCGGTCACGCACGTCGGGTCGGCTGCGCAACCAGCGACCGATGATGTCCTCCGAGATGCCGGTGGAGTAGACGTCAGCGGTGTCGACGAAGGTGCCACCGGCCTCGACGAACCGGTCCAGTTGGGCGAAGCTGCCGGCCTCGTCGGTCTCCGCGCCGAAGGTCATCGTGCCCAGACACAGGGTCGACACCACGGTGCCGGTGGAGCCCAGAGTGCGATAGCGCATATCGTCCTTTCGGTCCAAGTGACAAAGCCGATCTTCGCACCCGTCCCGACCACCCGCATTCGGGACTGTGCCGAACGCCGTACGGGCACCCGCGCGGCGACTCCCCCGGTCATCATGAGCGGGTGAGCGAGCCCGCGATCGAGATCGACCGACCTCAGCGGCCCACCCAGTCGCCGCCCTCGGCGGTGCCACCCGAGCCCGGCGCGCCCGCCCGTGGCCCGTGGCTGGTGGCCGCCGCGACCACAGTGACGCTCCTGCTGCTCGCGGGTCGTTACGGCTATCACCGCGACGAGCTGTACTTCCTGCTCGCCGGCCGGCACCTCGACTGGGGCTACGTCGATCAGGGGCCACTGGTCCCGACGCTGGCCCGGCTGCTCGACACGATCGCGCCGGGCAATCTGGTGGTGCTGCGTACCCCGTCGGCGCTGCTGGCCGGCGCCGCGGTGCTGCTGGTCGCCGCCATCGCCCGGGAGTTGGGCGCCGGCCGGGACGGGCAGCTCTTCGCAGCGGTGCTCGCCGCGCTCTCCGGCATCGTGCTCGCCAGTGGTCACCTGCTCAGCACCACCACCGTCGACCTGCTGGTCTGGTTGGTCGCGGCGTGGTGTGCGGTGCGGTTGCTGCGCACCGGTGACAGCCGCTGGGCGTTGGGCATCGGGCTGGCGCTCGGTGTGGGCATGCTCAGCAAGCTGCTGCCGGCGCTGCTGGCCGTCGGCCTGGTCGCCGGGGTGCTCATCGCCGGGCCGCGTCGGCTGCTGCGCGACCGGTGGGTGCTCGCCGCCGCCGGGATCACCGTGCTGCTGGCCGCGCCGAACCTGATCTGGCAGGCGACCAACGGTTTCCCGCAGCTCGGCGTGGCCGGGTCCATCTCCGACGGCGACAGCTCCTACAGTGGTCGGCGCGACGCGTTCATCCTCCACTTCGTCATCATCAGCCCGTACGCCGTACCGATCTGGATCGCCGGTCTCGTCGCGCTGCTGCGCCGGCCGGCCTGGCGGGCCTACCGGGCGGTGGGCTGGGCGTGGCTGGTAGTGGTCGGCATCGTGCTGATCGCCGGCGGCAAGGGTTACTACGACGCGCCGCTGTTGCTGGTCCTCACCGCCGCCGGCGCGTTGGTCACCGTGGCGTGGGCCTCGCGCGGTTCGCTCTGGTGGCGTCGGGGGTTGCTCGCGTTGGGCGTGGTGCCGTTCCTGCTGCCCAACGTCGTGCTGCTGCTGCCGGTGCTGCCGGCCGACCGGCTGCCCGGCTTCGTGGTCGACGTCAACTACGACGCCGGCGAGACGATCGGTTGGCCGGAGTTCGCCGACTCTCTCGCCGCTGTCCATCGCGGACTGCCGCCGCAGGAGCGTTCGCGGGCGGTCGTCCTCACCGGCAACTACGGCGAGGCCGGTGCGGTGGCCCGCTACGGGCCGGCCCGTGGTCTGCCCCGGGCGTACTCCGGGCACAACAGCATGGTCGACTTCGGTCGGCCGCCCGCCGACGCGGACGTGGTCATCGCCGTCGGCTGGGAGCGCCCCGACCAGCTGAACACCTGGTTCGAGCAGTGCACCCTCGCCGGGCGGGTGGACCAGCGCGTCGAGGTGGAGAACGACGAGAACGGCGGCCCGATCCACGTGTGCCGGGGGCTGCGGCGTCCGTGGGCGCAGATCTGGGACTCCGAGGTACGCCACACCGGCTGACCGTGTTCACCCGGCTCCGTCGGGTCGGGTCAGGCTCCGCCGGTCAGCCAGGCCTGGATACCGACCAGCGCCTCGGGGCCGGAGGTGGCGTCGACGTCGCGGGCGAGATCGGCGATCGTGACCGCGGCGAGCGCCTGGTGCCACGCGTCCTCCGCCGCCCACATGGCGCGGGACACCGGGCACGGCGTGGTGCAGGCGTCGGCCGGGGTCGCGAAGGGGCCGCGCTGGCGGATCTCCGTGCAGACGAAGGACGGGCCGGGCCCGTCAATGGCCCGGACCACGTCGAGCAGGGTGATGCTCGCCGGCGCGCGGGTCAGCACGTAGCCGCCCGACTTGCCCTGTACGGAGTGGATCAGGCCGGCGCGGGCCAGCGCCTGGAGCTGCTTGGCGAGGTAGCTGCTGGAGACGTCGTGCAGCTCAGCCAGCTTGGCCGCCGGCACGGGCGTGTGGCTGGCCGTGAGCACCACGCAGCAGTGCAGCGCCCACTCGACCCCGCCGGACATCTTCATGACGTCACCCTAGCCACCCCATTACCCGGACTTATTATGTCCGAGTATAGTTCCCGGACAACGAAGGTCCGAGTATCGGCTGAACCTCAGCCGGACAGACGACCACGTATCCACGGGAAGGTGCATGGGCATGAAGATCGCCGTACTGGGCGGGACCGGTCTCATCGGGTCACAGGTCGTCAAGATCTTGCAGGCCGCGGGGCACGAGGCGGTGCCGCTCTCGCCGTCCACCGGGGTGGACCTGCTCACCGGACAGGGCCTGTCCGACGGGCTCTCCGGCGCCGAGGTCGTCGTCAACCTGACGAACTCGCCGACCTTCGACGAGGCCTCGCCCGCCTTCTTCCAGACGACCATGGACAACCTGCTGGCCGCCGCCGCTCGCGCGGGCGTCGGCCACGCGGTGGTGCTCTCCATCGTCGGCGTCGACCAGGTGCCCGACCTGGACTACTACCGCGCCAAGACCCTCCAGGAGGAGATCCTCACGGCCGGTCCGATTCCGTACTCGATCGTCCGCGCCACCCAGTTCTTCGAGTTCGTCGAGGCGATCATGTCCTGGACGGCCGACGACAGCACCGTCCGGCTGCCCAGCGCTCCCGTCCAGCCCATCGCCGCGGCCGACGTCGCGCAGGCCGTCGCCGAGGTCAGCATGGGCGCGCCGTTGCAGGGCATCCGCAACGTCGCCGGACCCGACGTCTTCGCCCTCGACGAGCTGGGGCGGATCACCCTCGCCGCCCGCGGTGACACGCGCACCGTCACCACCGACGACAGCGCCGGCATGTTCGCCGCCGCCCCCAACGACGTCCTCATCGCCACGGACGACGCCGTCATCGCGCCCACCGCCTACCGGGAGTGGCTCGGCCGCCAGGCCTGAGGTGTCGACCTGATCCGCACGTCGCCGTGGCAGACGATCACGACGGCGGCGTGCGGGTCCGGGCCCGCCACTCGTGCGCCAGGATCGCGAAGACGAGCTGGTCGGCCCACTCCCCCTTGAACTGGTAACTCTCGACATGGCGGGCCTCCTGCCGCATGCCGAGTCGCGTCATCATCCGGGCCGACGCGGCGTTGCGACAGTGGCACCGGCCGTAGACGCGGTGCAGCCCGAACTCGGCGAACCCCCACGCCAGCATGGCGGTGGCGGCCTCAGTGGCCAACCCGCGACCGCCGTGGTCGGGGTGGAAGACGAACCCGAGTTCGGCCGTACGGTCGGACTGGCTGCGCCACACCAACTCCACGATCCCGATCACCCCGGCGTCGGCGACCGCGGCCACCGTCAGGCAGTCACCCTCCGCGCGCCACGCGTCCTCGCCTGCCATGGCGAGCACCGACACCCGTGACTGCTCACGTGTACGTGGCTCCGCGCCGAGCATCCAGCGCACGACGTCGGGTCGACGCTGAAACGCGTACACGTTGTCGAGGTCGTCGATCGTGACCGGGCGCAGGGCGAGCCGTGCGGTCCGGATCGGGTAGGTCGGCTGGGCCATCACGCGATCGTAGAGACCCGCGCGGAGCGCTCCGCTGCCGGTCGATCGGCGTTCGGGCGCCGGGGCAGCAGCAACGGGCTCGCGAAGATCACCAGCCCGGCGACCGTGATCGCCGTACGAGGGCTGGTGGCCTGCGCGAGCAGCCCACCGAGCGCGCTGAGGGTGGCGATGGTGGCGCTGCTGCCGATCGACCAGGCAGAGAGGGTACGGACGATGCGATCCTTCGGAGTCTGCTGAAGGCGGTAGGTGGCGAGCACCGGGTTGTACAGGCTCATGCTGATGATGATCGCGAACTCGACGGCGATCACCGTGGCGAGACCGAGCACGCCGGGTTGGACGAAGGCGAGGCCGATCAGCCAGATCGCGCGCAACGTGCCCAGGGTGCGGATGATCCGGTGTTGGCCGTAGCGTGCCACCACCCGACGGGCCAGGCGTGACCCGATGAGCCCGCCGACGCAGGGCACGGCGAAGGCGAGGCCGTACTGCCAGGGCGGAAAGCCCAGCTCGCCGAGCAGGAGCACGGCCAGCAGCGGCTCGGTGGCCATGATCAGTCCCGCGACGAGCAACTGGTTGAGGTAGAGCGCCCGCAGGCCGGGATGGGTGAGCAGGTGCCGCCAGCCGTCGAGCAGCTCACCGGCCCGGATCCGGCCTGCGCCGGTGCGCCGCGGGAGGTCCTCGTGCCCGCGAATGGCGGTGAGGCCCAGCGCGGAGAGCAGGTAGCTGAGCGCGTCGGCCACGATGGTGACGACCGGCCCGAACAGTCCCACTGCCGCCCCGCCCAGCGGCGGTCCGAGCGCGATCGCGCTCCAGGTCGTCGACTCGAACCGCGCGTTCGCCACCAGCAGGTCGTCCGGCCGGACGAGGGCCTTGAGGAAGGCGCCGCTGGCCGTGTTGAAGGCGATCTTGGCGGTGGCGGCCACTGCCGAGACGACCAGCAACTGCCCGAAGCTGAGCCGGCCGAGGGCGTACGTGACGGGGATCGTCAGCAGGACCGCGAACCGGGCCAGGTCCATCGCGATCATCACCCGCCGCTTGCGGTGGAACTCCACCCACGGCCCGAGCGGCAACGCGATCAGCGCGCCCACCGCCGGCCCCAACGCGGCCAACACGGAGACCTGTGCGGGGCTGGCCTGCAACACCAGCACGGCGATCAACGGCAACGCCCCGAAGCCCAGCCCGGAGCCGTAGGCGCTGACCGCGTACGACGCCCACAACCAGCCGAACCGCCGCCCCAGGGATCGCCTCGCGGACACGCCCACACCCCCGTTCCCGACAACTCAGCGTTGACCGTGAGGATCAAAGCAACGCCGCTCACCCGGGATCAAACAACCGCACGAGCGGCGAGCCACAACCAGACGTTGTGTCAGTAGGGTTGCCGGGTGAATCTCGATGCCGTCCGCACCTTCGTCGCCGCCGTCGACGCCGGCCAGTTCCAGGACGCCGCCGCCACGCTGTCGATCACCCAGCAGGCTGTCTCCAAGCGCATCGCCGCACTGGAGAAGGACCTCGGGGTACGGCTGTTCACCCGCACGGCGCGCGGCACCCACCTCACCGTCGACGGTCAGACCTTCCTGCCGCACGCCCGTGAACTGCTCCGAGCCGAGGCGCGCGCCGACGCCTCCGTACGCCCCGGCCGACGGGCACTGCGCGTCGACGTGCACAGCCGACGGATCGCACCGGCGGTGCTGTTGCAGGACTTCCACCGCGCGCATCCCCGCATCGAGCTGGACGTCGTCACCCTCGACGCCGACGTTCACGCCGCGATGGCCGCCGCCGAGGCGGGGACGGTCGACGCCACCTTCCACGCCGTCACCGTCGCTGCGCGTCACCTGCCCGCCGCGATCAGAACCACGCGCGTGATCGACGAGCACCACGAGCTACTCGTCGGCCCCCGTCACGCGCTCGCCAACGCCCGCACCGTCACGCCCGCGCAACTCGCCGAGCACCGGATCTGGATGCCCGGCATGGCCCCCGGCACCGAATGGGCCGACTACTACGACGAACTCGCCGCCGCGTTCGGCCTCACCATCGACCTGGTCGGGCCGGTCTTCGGTAACGAGGCGCTGCTGGCCGAGATCGCCGACTCCGCGGAGCTGGCGACCCTTGCCGGCGTTCGCACCCGGTACCTGTGGCCGGACAGCTACGACCTGCGGCGCGTACCGGTGCGGGACCCGGCGCCCATCTACCCCATGTCACTCATCTGGCGCGACGACAACCCCCACCCCGCGCTGCGGGCACTGCGCGACCACCTCGACTCCCGGCGAGTGCAGGCACCCGACATCGAGGTCTGGCTACCGGAATGGGCGCACGTCAGCTAGTCAGGTCGGCGGACACCTGATCGTCGTGACGGCGGCGGGCCCGACCAACGGCCGCCATGTGGTGCTCAGCCCAGGCGCGTACCGCTGCCAGCGGGGCGTCCAACGAGACGCCCAGATCGGTGAGCGCATAGTAGACGCGCGGCGGCACGGTCGGCTCGACGCGGCGGGTGACCAGGCCGTCACGGCGCAGGCTCTGCAGGGTCTGCGAGAGCATCTTGTGCGACACCCCGGGCGTACGGCGACGCAGCTCGGCGAACCCGAGTTCGCCCGGATGGACGTCAGCGAGCACCTTGATCAGCATCGACGTCCACTTGTCGCCGATCCGGTCGAGCAGCTCCCGGGTCGGGCAGGCCGGGCTGAAGAGATTCCCGGTTACCTCCAGCTCACCAGGTGGTGCCGGACCGCCGGTGCTGCTGATGCACGGTTGGCCGCACACCTGGCAGGTGTGGCGTCCCGTCCTGCCGCTGTTGACCAGCCAGCGTCGGGTCATCGCGCCCGACCTGCGCGGCCCTCGGCGACAGCGCCCACGCGGCAGATGGCTTCGACGCCGCGACCGGTGCCGACGACATGCTCGGGCTGCTCGACGCACTCGGCGTCGACCAGGCCGATGTGGTGGCCCTCGACGCCGGCGTACCCGCCGCCTTCCTGCTGGGCGTGCGGCACCCGACCCGCGTCCGCCGACTGGTCCTCATGGAGTCGGTGCTGCCCGGCCTGCCGGGCGGTTTCGCCACGCCGCCGTGGTGGTTCGGCTTCCACTCCGCCCCCGGGCTGGCCGAGACGGTGCTGGAAGGTCACGAGGGCGCATACCTGGACTGGTTCCTCACGGCGGGGACCTACGAGCGCCGGGGCGTGCCGCCGGAGATCCGGGAGGCGTTCGTCCACGCGTACACCGGCCGCGAGGCGCTGCGCCGCGGGTTCGGCTACTACCGGGCGGCGGAGCAGAACGCGGCAGCCATCCTCGCGGCGGGACGGCTGACCGTGCCGACCCTCGCCGTCGGCGGCAACACGGTCGGCGACCTCCTGCACCACCAGTTGGCCCCGGTCAGCGACGATCTGACGGGAACCCTCGTCGCGCGCAGCGGCCATCTCGTGCCGCTCGACCGTCCAGACGCCGTCGCCGAGCTGATCCTCGCATCTCCGTGAGCTGAATCCCGCAGTCTCGAAAGAGCGCCGCCCACCCTGGTCGCCCGCGACGTCTTGGCGTGTTGACACGCGCTCGTCCGGCACTACATTTAACGTGTTGGTTAAGTGACTGGAGGCTCTGGTGTCTGGCAGCGATCAACTCAGCGCGGTGTTCTCGGCGCTCGCCGACCCGACTCGACGGGCGATCCTCGCCGAGCTGGCCGATCGCGACGCCACGGTCACCGAGCTCACCGCTCCGCTTCCGATCTCGATGCCGGCGGTGTCGCGGCACCTGAAGGCGCTTGAGCGCGCCGGGCTCATCTCACGCACCCGGTCGGGGAAGTTGCGGATGAGTCGCATCGAGGCCGCCCCGCTGCGCGAAGCGGCCGAGTGGATCGAGCGGTACCGGCGGATCTGGGACACGTCCCTCACCCGCCTCGACGCCCACCTCGCGGCCGTGCAGGCCGCCGGTCACCCTACGGATCTCACGGCCCACGGACCTGCAACTCCCGACAGGGAAACCCCGAACAGGGCAAACGACAAGGAGAATTGATGGACAGCGACAGGCCGCCAATCGTCATCTCACGCGTGGTGGACGCGCCACGGGAGCTGGTCTACCGCGCTTTCACCGACCCGGACCACCTGGCGGCATGGTGGGGGCCGATCGGCAACTCACTGCCCCGCGAGGAGATGAAGTTCGACGTCCGCCCTGGCGGCTACCAGCGGTGGATCGAGGTCTTCCCGTCCCAACCCGGCCTTCGAGTCGAGGTCCACATCGACCTGACCGACGTCGTCGACGGCGAACTGCTCGACGGCGTCGCGCACGTCACCGGGCAACTGCCGGAGGGCCTTCAGCCGCACGAGACACGGATGCGGGTCGAGTTCCACGACGAGGCCGATGGACGGACGCGACTCGAGATCCGTCAGTGGCTCTCCGAGCAGCTGGCCGATCCCGCCAACCAGGGTTGGAACGAGGCCTTCTCCAAACTGGATGCCACACTGCGGAATGCCGTCGCCGTCGACGTGGAGGTGTAGCGCCATGGCCAAGCTGATCTACGTGACCAATGTGTCCCTCGACGGATACATCGAGGACGAACACGGCCGCTTCGACTGGGCCCAGCCCAGCGACGATTACTTCGCGTTCGTCACCGATCTCATGCGGCCCATGGGCACCTACCTCTACGGCCGACGCCTGTACGAGTCGATGGCTGTCTGGGAGACCGACTCCGCCCTGGCCGCGGGGTCGAAGCTGAGGGCCGACTTCGCCGACGTCTGGCAGACAGCGGACAAGGTCGTCTACTCCACCACGCTGGACTCGACGTCGACTGCCAAAACCCGGCTCGAAGGGAGCTTCGACCCCGCCTCGGTACGCGCCATGAAAGCCTCGGCCACCAGTGACCTCACCATCGGGGGCGCACACCTCGCGGCGCAGGCATTCCGGGCCGGGCTGGTCGACGAGTGCAACCTGCTGATCCACCCCATCGTCACCGGCGGAGGCAAGCCCGCGCTGCCCAGCGGCACCCGCCTCGGCCTGGAGCTACTGAGCGATCGCCGATTCAACAACGGCGTGGCATCCCTGCACTACCGCATCCGTACCTGAAACGGTTGTCGGCGTCACCGACCCGGACGTATGTCGGTGGCGCCGACAGGGCTTCGCCCAGCTCGCTCTGTGCAAGCTCTCGCCTCCCCGTCAGTCTCCATACCAGTGCAGCGTCAGGCCAGGCTCGTCACGCCAACGCGCCAGCAACGCCTTCAGCCCCGCCACCAGCCCACGCTCCGCGTCGTCAGCCGCCGCCGCCCCGAGACAGTCGACGTCAGCATCGAGCTGCGGCAGATCATCGTGAACGAGTACGCCATCTGACCACGGGTCGAGCTGACCCAGGATCGGAAGTCGGTTACCGCCGGCGGCGTTCAGCAACGGCAGCAACTTCTCCACCGGCACGTCGAGCAGCAAACCGCGCTCCCGCGCTGTGGCCCACTCTTCGGCGTCGGCGCGATAGCGCTCCCGTCGCTGCGCGCGGGTAGCCCGACGCAGGCTCTTCGGACGCGGCAGCGGAGCGCGCAGCACCAACAGCAGACCCACCCCGGCGACGCTACGGCAGCTCTGGTGTGGACAGCACGGCCGGCTACCGGCCGGCCGGAGCGCGCGGCCATTCGCCGAGCAGGCACGCCCGCGTGTCAGGCATCGTTGGGCCACGCTGCGTGACGTGGGTACGGTGACGGGGTGCTCTCGACCGTGAAGGGTCTGTCCCGGTACCACACCGACGAGTCGCTGCGCGCTCACCTGCTGGAGCGCTCACACCGCACCGAGGACGGCTGCCTGGTCATCGAAGGTTACGGGCGGCGACGCGGGGTGCACCAGAAGGTTGCCGGCCGCGCGTGGGCGCATATCGCCGCTTACGTCGTCCTCGTCGGCGGGTACGACCCGGCCCTCGACGTCGACCAGACCTGCGGCGCCGCCGACTGTATCGAGCCGACACATCTGCGCCAGGTCAGCCGGACCGAGGCCTGCCGCAACCGAACACAGGCGGCACAGTGCCGCAACGGCCACGACCGTGAACTCGACCCGGCCACCGGCCGGTACCGTCGGGTCTGCCGGACGTGCAACCGGGAGGCCCAGCGCCGCTGGCGTGAACGTGAGGCCGCCGAGGTAGCCCAGGGCCGCGCCGCGTTCGGCCGCTCGTAGTGATCGCTCGGGGATGACAGGTCTCCCCGCGACCCGTTTTCCCGTCGGGGCAAAGACGGTCGGCTCATCCGGCCATCTACACCATCCTCATTCCTTACGCACAAGAACTGTCATTATGATGCACGTACTTTTCGCCCCTTTTGTCGTAGGTATTTATTGGATTATCATTAATAAAAATCCAGTAATTCTGTCAGGAGGGTCGGCGAGGCTCGATCAGGTGCCACGCAGTCGTCAGATGGTCGCGTGGTTCAGCATGAGATACGCGCACTCATGCGGGCTGTGACCGTCCGCGTCCCTCAGTCCTGAGGCCGGTCGTCAGTGGCCGGTGGACTCCAGTTGACCGAAGGCCACGCTCCACCACGCCTCCGGGTCGGCGAACGCGGACGGGTCCACCATCGTCAGGTCGGCGCGGACAGCTGCGGCGCGGGCCGCACGCTCCCGGCCACCCGGGTCGTTCACGATCAGCTGCCCGAGGCGGTAGAGGAACTCGACGAACGCCGCGAATGTCGTGTTGACCTGCTCGAAGTTCGGCGACTCCAGATCCAGCAACTCGACGCCGCCGGCCAGCGTGTCCAGGCAGAACAGCATCAGGCTGTCCTCGGGAGAGCTACCCAGGACGAGGTAGGTGCGCGGCCCCGCGTCGCCGACCTCGATCCGCAGCTTCGAGAACAGCTCCAAGCCTTCGACGGCGACGTCGACGGTGAACAGGATTGGTACTTCCGTCGGGAAGGCGCCGTTGGGTGGGAAGGTCTCCGGCCGGATCGGGCCGAGGATGTCATCGAACCTGTCGACCGGGAAGTGCAGCACCCCGTCGGCGCCCCACAGGTCGATGAGCTGCTCGTAGGTAACTGTCACTCGTCCGGTTCCTCGTCGTCCTCGTCCACGGTAGTGAGCCCGTGCTCGTCGAGAAAACCCCACCACTCGTCGTCGCCTGCCACCTCGACGTACAGGGGACCGAACACGTAGCCGGCGAGGAAATATTCGAGGTTCGGCATCAGCTCCTCGAACTCCTCCCGCACATAGAACGGGTCACTGCTGGTCTGCGGGCACCACCAGACGGCCCCGGTGTCGCGCCGCAGCAGCACCGGTTCCCGGGCCAGGACGCCGAGGTAGTACCACTCGGCGGGCTCGTCGGCCACTCCGGTGAACTCGGGCATGTGGCCGAGCATGTCCCGCCGGTAGTCAAGGTGGACGGTGCCCCACAGCTCGAAGTCGCCGGCCCGGACGCCGTCGGCGACCTCCAGCAGATCCCGAACCGGCTGCGGCACATCGTCGGAGATCTTGTCGGCCGGCGCGCCCTGATTGATCTGCGCCCACAGCAACGTCGCGGGCTGGTCTGCCTCCAGATCGGCGCGCAACTGCACGATGAGTTCCCGCAAGTCGGGATTCAAGGGATCACCTCTATTCGGATCGGCGTTCCGTCGGGCAGCTTCCGAATCACCTGCCAGAACTCGTTGCCCATGTCCTGGTTCGTGTCGGAATCCAGAAGCCTCAGATTATCGACGGTGTCCGGACCGCCCAACTGCGGATCCCACACATGATCGACATCGAGAGAGTCCAGGCGGGCCAGAAGCTTGGTCGCCATGGCCTTGCCCTCCTCGGTGGCTGTGCCGCCCGGCGGCCAGTACTTGGCGAAAATTGCCTCCCGGACGCGTTTGCGGTAGGCCTTGGTGAGCTCGGGGTCCTTGTCGACGGGGTTGGCCTGCTTGAACAGCTTGCCCTCGTCACTGAGCTTCTGCAGTGCTCTGACCTTGCGGTCGAAGGGTCCCTTCTTGTAGAACGACTTGCGCTTGACCTTGAGGACGAACTCGGGCAGGTCGTTGTTGCGGGTCACCGGCTCGGCCCGCTTCTTCGGCTTCTTGGCGGCGGCCTCGACCGCCTTGCCCACCAGCTTGCCGACCTTCGCCTTCGGCACGTCGCCGCGTGGCTTCGAGCTCTTCGGCTTGTGGCTAGGCATCCATGAGCTCCGAGAGGACCTGGTCGATCAACAGGCCAACGATCTCCCGCATGATCACCTGGAAGATCGGAATCTCGAGAAGTGAAGCGCCGAAGGTGGCGACCGCCGTCGCGATGGCCTGCGCCACCTGAAACGCCAGAATCGCGAGCTGCACGATTATCTGAATCTTCAGGGCCAGCACAATCGCCGCGCAGATCATCAGACCGGTGCCGACCAGCATCGCCGCCTGGGAGTAGCTCGGCAGGGTGCCCGGCCCGCTCTCGGCGTCCGTCCACCACTTCTGAAACGCCTGCAACGACTCGGCGCTGTGCTGCGACCACACAGTGGTCGCGGCTGACCCGGCTCGGCCCGCGGTGGCCCCGACGGTACCGCCGAAGGCAAGCCAAGCCTGGCCCATTTCGAAGATTCTCTCCTCGTCGGCCTCGGGCCAGGTGTACCCGAGCCAGCCGAGCGCGGTGATCAGCTCCCCCGGCAGTTGGAGTCCCATGCCGTCAGTCCAGTTGTCCGCGGAGGGACCGGATCATGCCGGCCGCGTCCTGCTCGGCGGCCTCGTAGTTGTCGGCCATCAGCGTCAGGTCGCTGCCCGCCGAACCGATCTCCTCGGCCGCCTCGCCGATGCAGTCGAGCACCCAGGCCGCGACCATGGTGTACGCCACACCGATCAGCGACCCGATGTCGTCGGCGCCCCACGGCTCGCCGAAGCCCTGCATCTGTGACTCGAAACTCTCCAGCTCACCAATGAACCCTTGGGCGACGTCGATCACGGCGTCCCCGCCGGACCGCAGCAACGCCGGATCGACCTCGAAGCCGTTCACCCGACGCAGCCCCGGGACATCCGCGTCTGCGCCTCAGCTGACGCCGGCTTGAACTCGCCCGGCCGCGGGCGGCGCGCGGTCTCGTCATTCTCTGGTGCAGGACTGGCACCTCGCAGCGGACCGGCGGTCGCGGCCAGCATGCGGGCGAACTCCCCGCCCGTCAATTGATTCGTTGGCATCTGCCCTCCCCGTTTGACCGGAGAATACAACCGGGCCGTCCTTCATCGACACCCGTTGAGGCGGAACACCCCTCCGGTTAGAACCAGCCGAGTGTCCTACACGGACTGTGGTCGGTGACGAAGGGCTCCTGCTCGATGATCCCTCCCCTGGAGGCGAGTATCAGTATTCGAAAACTGTTGTGGTACACAGCGATGGTCGATCGGCGTGGCTCCGTGAGACCGCCGTGGTCGGCCAGCCACATCAACGACCAGGGGAAGCAATGAACTCTGGTCCGCGTACCGGTTCAGGCCGCAGCCAGCGGTCAAACCAGGAGCGGGTCCGGCGCAGGACGTCGAGTTGGTGATTGCGTTCCCGGACCGAGTGGCCTTCTCTCGGGTAGATCACGAACTCGTGTTCGACGTCGAAGTGGCGCAGCGCCCGGTGGAGGAACACGGCCTGTCCGACGGGAACGTTGGTGTCCTCGGCGCCGTGCAGGATGAGCACCGGCGTGTGGATGTGGCTGGCGAAGGAGATCGGGCTGACCGCGTCATGTGGGTGTGGCCCGATACCGGACCAGCCGGTGCTGCCGCCGAGCGCGGCTTCGAACTGGCCGTTCTCGCCAGTCGCGGCGAGCATGCCCCAGTCGATGATGCCGGCGCCGACCAGCGCGGCGCGGAAGCGGTCGGTCTGGCCGATGGCCCAGGCGGACATGAAGCCGCCGTGGCTCCAGCCGGCGATACCCAGCCGGTCAGGGTCGGCGATGCCCTCGGCAATGAGCAGGTCGATGCCGGCCAGGATGTCGGTCCACTCCTGCTGGCCGACCTGGCCGGCGATGCTGGCGGCGAACTGGTGGCCACGGCCCTGGCCGCCGCGCGGATTGGGCAGCAACACCGCGTAGCCGGCGGCGGCCAGCCACTGCGCACTGGGGATCCAGAACAACTGGCAACGGTCGGCGTAGCGATCGTATGGGCCTCCGTGCACGATTGTGACCAGCGGGAACGGACCCTCCGATGCGGCTCGTCCGACCGGTAGTACGAGCAAGCCGTCCAGGGCGAGGCCGTCTGCGGCGCGGTAGGCCAGCGGTTGTTGGGTGCCGAGTGCGATGCCGTCCAGCTCCGGCCGGGTGTTGGTGATTCTTCGCAGCGGCCCGGTTGGCGCTCCGATGTGAACGTTCGGGGGCTGATAGCGGGTGCCGGTGAGCACCGCGATCTCGTCGCCGGTAGGGGTGGTGGCGAGGTCGTCGAGGCGTCCGGGGTGATGCGACAGGGTCGTGAGGTCGGTGGGGTCGAGCCGGGCCATTGTCGTGTTCAGGCCGTCGGCGAGAACCACCAGCGGGGCGGCGTCGGTTTGACACAGTTCGGTGGGGCACATCGAGAGGCCGGCGGTGCGGTTGCGCAGGACGTGGCTGTCCACGGCCAGGTCGAACACGGCGGTGCCGGCCTGCAGAGCCGGTGGGGTGAGCGCGATGTAACCGAGGTGCCACCCGTCCTCGCCCGGCCACCAGGCCAGAGATCGTGCGTCGACCCCGACCGGTCCGAGGTTCTCGGCGGTCCCGGCCGTGGGGTCGAACAGGTGCAGGTGACCGGTACGCGGACCGTAGTCGTTGTCAGCGCTGGCCCAGGTCAGCACGGCAAGTGGGCCGCCGTCGGGACGTTGCCGCAGTTCCACGACGTGCCGGTCACCGAACACCTTCGGGGTGGTGACCCCACCGGTGCGTAGGTCGAATAGGCGGATCCGGGCACGTGGTTCGCGCTCGCCGACGACGATGGCGTCGTGTCGGTCCCGGGCGCGGCGCGCGTCCTGCTCGGTGGGTTCGTCCTCGGCGAGCAGAGCGACCAGGTTGGAGTCGGCGAGCGGCAGGTGGTCGAGGACGCCGGCGCACCAGTTGGTCAACGTGGTCAATGTGCCGTCGGCGAGGGTGAGCCCGTGCAGTTGCGGGGTACCACGGTCGTTGCGGTCGGACAGGAAGAACAGCGTCTCCGAGTCGGCCGACCAGCGTGGCCGGGACTCGGTCGCGGTGTCGGCGGTCGCCCGCCGTGACGCGAAGGCGCCATCGGTGTGCACGAGCCAGAGTTCGGTGTCGAGGTGGTCACCGGTCCGGCTGACGGGAGCCAGGACGTAGCAGAGCAGCCGCCCGTCCGGGGCGAGCGCCGGGGCCTGCGGGGCACAGCCATCGACCACGAGTTCGGCGGTCAGTCCCGTCATGCGATCAGTCTGCCAGCGTCCACGGATCACATGCGATCGCTCCGGTGCTGAATCGACGCACTGGCGAGTTCCTGGCGCAAGCGGCGAGGCATGATGTCCTCATGGACGCGTGCGAACCGCTTGTCATGGTGCGAGCGAGAACGGCTCCCCGCCGCCTCAGCCGCGCGTCTCCCACAGCCGCGGCAAGTAGGTGTCGGAGCACCGCGACCTGATGTTCTCAGTAGAGGATCGCGACCTGATCCAGCGGCGGCTGCTGCAGCTGGCGGAACAAGACCCCGCTGTCGTCGCCGCGGCGATCACCGGCTCGCACGCCACGAACGATGAGGATCGCTGGTCGGACATCGATCTGGCCTTGGGGGTCAGTGAACCGCTCGACGCCGTGATGAGTCGATGGACGCGGCAGATGTATCAGGACTTCGCGGCGGTCCACCACTGGGATGTGACGTCCGGGCCTGCGATCTACCGGGTGTTCCTGCTGCCTCACTGCCTGGAAGTCGACCTCTCGTTCAGTTCGGAAGTCGAGTTCGGGCCGCGAGGCCCGAGTTGGCGACTCGTATTCGGGCAGTCCACACCACCCCGGGCTGTCACGCCGAGCCGCCACGACGAGATGGCCGGCCTGGCATGGCACCACGCACTACACGCGCGGATCAGCATTGAACGAGGCAGATATTGGCAGGCGGAGCACTGGATCGGCGCCATGCGCACCCAGACAATCGCACTCGCCTGCCAGCGCTTGGGCCACCCCACAATTTACGCCAAAGGCGCCCACCTACTGCCCGCCGACATCACCGGACCGCTCGAAGCGACACTGGTCCGCTGCATGGACGAAACTGAGTTACGTCGCGCACTCTCGGCCGTCGCAACGGCCCTGACCGCAGAGCTCACTCGCACGGACCCGGCCCTGGCCGATCGACTACACCCGTTTCTCACCGAACTCCGATCGCCCGTAGCGTACCGCCCACAACAACGCTGAGCAGATGACCGAGTTGGGTGTGCCGTCGTGGCGGGGTCGGTGAACAGGTGGCACGTAGGGCCGCCGTTCCTGAGATCAGTGGGCCTGCCTGCCGAACCAGCGGGTGAGGTGGTCCTCCAGGTCCCGCTGGTCCTCGCCGATCCAGGCGACATGTCCGTCGGGGCGGAGCAGGACACCCGGAACGTCCACTGCCGCAGTGGGGTCCGCGAGGTAGTCGACCCGGTCTGACCAGCCGCCGACAGTGAGGCGTTCGGTGCGGTCCAGCAGTAGGCCGCGGCCGCGGTGCAGCAGACCGTAGAGGTTGCCCTGTTTCACATCCAGGTCGGGCAGGCGGCGACCGAGCAGGTCAGGGCCCGCGCCGAAGTCGTAGCGGATGCCGATGGCGGTGATCTTCTCGAGCAGGTGGAGGTTCACCTCGTCGAAGTCCATCAGCTCGGTGAGCAACCTCCGCACGGCCTGCGCGCCCGGTTCGGTGGACAACAGCTCCGTCTGGGCTCGGGTGTTGTCCAGCACCGCCTCGGCGACCGGACGGCGTTCGGTCTGGTAGGTGTCCAGCAGGGCGTCCGGCGCCCAGCCGCGGACTCGCGCGGCCAACTTCCAGCCGAGGTTGAACGCGTCCTGGACGCCCAGGTTGAGGCCCTGCCCGCCGATGGGCGGATGGATGTGCGCCGCGTCGCCGGCCAGCAGCACCCGATCGACCCGATAACGTTCGGCGAGCCGGGTGGCATCGCCGAAGCGGGACAACCAGCGCGGGGAGTGCACGCCGAAGTCGGTCCCGGCGATGGCGCGCAACTGGTGTTTGAAGTCCTCGAGGGTGGGCGGTTCGGCGCGGTCGCTGACCCCGGCGGCGGGCACCAGGACGCTGTAGACCCCGACGCCCGCGGGCCGGAGCCAGAATCGCTGATGGGTCTCGCGGATCTCGGCCACCGTGACGGCGATCTGCTCCTGCGGTACGCCCACCTCCATCTCGCCCATCAGGCTCTCGGTCCGTGCGGGCTCGCCGGGAAAGCCGACGCCGAGCAGTTTGCGCACAGTGCTGCGCCCCCCGTCACCACCGACGAGATAACGCGAACGCAGCTTTTCCCCGTCGGCCAGTTCGACGGTCACACCCTCGTCGTCCTGCTCGAGACCGACGACCGCGCAACCGCGCCGGACCTGCGCGCCCAGTTCGATGGCGTGCTCTTCGAGCAGACGTTCGATGACCGGCTGTGGAATACCCAGCAGATAGGCGTACCGGGAATCCACGCCCCTGGGCGCGGGCTTGGCGATGGCGGCGAAGAAGGCGCTGGCCGGACGCCGCCGCCCGTGCGGGAGGATGCGGTCCAGCAGGCCTCGCATCGCCATCAGCTCGAGACTGCGGATGTGCAGGCCGACGATGCGGACGGCCGACGCCGGCTGGGTCTCCTTCTCCAGAACGAGGACCCGTACGTCGTGCAGTCGCAGTTCGGCGGCGAGCATCGCACCGGTCGGCCCGCACCCGGCAATGATCACGTCGTACGGCGGCTCGGCGATGGATTGCGCAGGGTACATAGGTGTTGCCTTTCGGGAGTGTGCCGTGTTGGCAGGGCGCTCCCGGCGACACCTACGTCAATCGCCCGACCGTGACGGCAAGGGGGAGCACCCACATCGCTACAACGTTCATGGGTCTCACCTCCTCGGGCGGTGGCGCGGTCAACTGCAAGTTATCTCCCCAGCGCGATCACGTCGAGTCGTTTCCTCGTCAGGCGATCACGGGGTCGGGTGAGTCAGCGATCGGTGGAGCCACTCGGCCATCAGCGCACGTTCGGCGGCGGTGAGCCCCGGGAGGTCGGCCAGCACCGTCGCGAAGGTCACCGCGACCGCGTTCGCGGTCGTGTCGGGTGTCGCCGGAGTTGTCGCCAGGATGCTGGTGAGCACGGCATCGAGCATGGCCTCGCCCAGACCGAGGTCGCGCTGGTCGGCTGGCAGTCCGAGCAGCGCGAGGATGGTTCCGTTGCCCGCGGAGTGGATCATCATGAGGGCGCGCTCCTCGTCGACCCGGAGGAGGCCGGCTGCGGCGAGTCGCCGGACGCGGCGACGGAGCACGTCGAGGCCGGCGACCGTCGCCGGCGAGGGTGCGCCGCTCCCCCGCGTGGCGATCAGCGCGTACAGCTCGGGGTTTGTCAGGCCGAACTCGACGTGCGCGCGCCACCCGGCGCGCAGGTCCGCGACCGGGTCGTCCGTCGCGCCGTCCGCTGCGACCGATTTGCCGCTGACGTAAGTGGCCATGACGTGCTCGGCGACGGCGTCGATGAGGCCGTCCTTGTCGCCGAACAGGCGATAGATGGTCGGCGCCTGTACGCCCGCGGCCTGGGCGACGGCGCGCGTCGTCACCGCGTTCGCGCCGTTCTCGCGCAGCAGTTGGGTCGCTGCCGCGACGATGCCCGCGCGGACGTCGTCGCGGGTGTCCTGCGTCGTCACCATGAACCGATGCTAACAGTGACTTGTTATCCACGAATTATCGATGATAACGTTCGTCGCGTAACGTCGATAACAAGGAGCGCTCATCATGATCGTCGTCACCGGAGCCACTGGTCAGCTCGGGTCCCAGATCGTCGACCGGCTGCTCGACCGGCTGCCGCCCGACGCCCTGGCCGTGAGCGTGCGCGACGTCGACAGGGCTGCCGGCCTCGCCGAGCGAGGGGTGCGGGTGCGCGCCGCGGACTTCACCGACCCGGCCACGCTGGGGCACGCCTTCGAGGGTGCCGACAAGGTCCTCATCGTGTCCGCCGCCATCCGCGGCCCCGGCGCGATCGTCGCCAACCGCGCCGCCATCGACGCCGCCCGCGCCGCGGGAGCCAACCGAGTGCTCTACACCAGCCACCAGGCCGCCTCCCGGGACTCGCTCTTCGCCGCCCAGCCCACGCACGCCGCGACCGAGGAGCACCTGGCCGGACTGGGGGTTCCCTTCACCGCACTGCGCAACGGGTTCTACGCGAGCGCGCTCAGCTTCTCCATCGGCACGGCACTGGAAACCGGGCAACTCGTGGCGCCGGCGGACGGCCCGGTGTCCTGGACCGCGCACGCAGACCTGGCCGAGGCCGCAGCCGTCGCCCTCACCGAGGACGGCGTACTGGACGGGGTCACGGCACCGCTGACCGCGTCGGAGATGCTCGACCTCGAAGCGGTGGCCGCCCTCCTCAGCGACATCACGGGCCGCACCGTCGAGCGTGTCGTCGTGCAGGACGACGAGTGGCGGGCGGGCGCGATCGAGCGAGGCATGCCTGCCGGGGCAGCGGACTTCACTCTCGGCATGTACCGCGCGGCGCGAGGAAAAGAGTTCGCCGTGACCGATCCGACGCTGGAGACGGTCATCGGCCACCGCCCGGTCCCCGTCCGCACGGTGCTGGAGACCATCGTCGCCCAGCGATGAGGAGTCGAGAACTCGGTGGTCGTCAGCGCAGCATCGCCCGGGTCATTCGACGGGTGGCGACGTACATCGCGATCGAGCCGAACGCGACGAGGTAGGCCACCGGGATCAGCAGCTCCCAGCCGAGGTGGCCCAACGCGGGTTCCCGGACCAGCTCGATGCTGTGGTAGAGCGGCAGCGCCTGGATCAGGGGCCGCACCGCCTCCGGGTAGACCGACAGGGGATAGAACGTCGTCGCGAACAGGTACATCGGCAGCATGAAGAGCTGGATGTACTGGAAGTCGGGGAAGTCGCGCAGGTACGTCGTGACGGCCAGTCCGCCGGCCGCGAACGCGTACGAGATCAGCACCGACGCCGGTAGGGCCAGCAGCACCCAGGCCGACGTGACCAGCCCACCGACGGCCATGAGGATGAGGAATCCGATCGACGTCAGCAGCCCGTTGATCATCGCGCTGGTCACCTCGCCGACGGCGATGTCGGTGACGGAGAGCGGTGTCGGCAGGATCGCCTCGTAGGTCTTCTCGACCCTCATCCGGATGAACACACCGAAGCTCGTCTGGTTGAACGCCGTGTTCATGGCCGTGGTCGCCAGGATCGCCGGGGCCACGTACGCGGCGTACGGGACCTCGACGCCGGGGACCGTGCCGACGAGCATCCCGACGCCGACGCCGATCGACAGCAGGTACAGGATCGGTTCGACGAGCGCGTTGAGCAGCGGCGTGACCGACCGGCGGTAGATCATGAAGTTGCGTTCGATGAGCGCCAGAGCCCGGCGTCTCGTCCAGGCGGGTACGGCGACGGTGGTCATGGTGCCTCCAGGGGGCTCTGGACGTCGGCCGTCACGGGTGCAACCGTCGGCGGTAGGTGACCCGAGCGACCAGGAAGCCGCCGATCGCGAGTGCCAGCAGGTAGCCGATGTGGACGGAGCTGCCGGTGATCGTCGCTGTGCCGAGGCTGAGGGTGCGGCACAGCTCCACCCCGTGCCACAGCGGCAGCAGGTAGGACACCGGTCGGATCCACTCCGGTAGCTGCGAGACCGCGAAGAACGTGCCGGAGAACATGTAGAGCGGCATGATGACGA
This sequence comes from Micromonospora sp. NPDC005324, assembly GCF_040607155.1. Classification (NCBI taxonomy): domain Bacteria; kingdom Bacillati; phylum Actinomycetota; class Actinomycetes; order Micromonosporales; family Micromonosporaceae; genus Micromonospora; species Micromonospora sp. NPDC005324. The sequence goes on from NZ_JBEXGE010000006.1 coordinate 105,632, forward strand.
AGCGGAACACCGTGTCGATGTGGCGCAGCTTGCGCACACCGACCGCCCAGGCGGCTGCGGGTGCCGCGAACGCGACCCCGGTCAGCGTCGCGCCGAGCAGGGCGCCGAGGGCCCACCATCCTCCGATCAACCCGAACGCGGCCATCACCACGATGAAAGCGCCGCTGGCGATGAGCACCCGGAAGGTGATGAAGAGCAGGTGCCCGGCGGCGAGCTGCTCCGGCCGCAGCGGCGTCGGTGTGGCACTGCGGTACGCCCCGAAGCCGGCAGCGCGGGCGACCCCCCCGGCCCCTTCCAGGAACGCGTTCTGCATCGCGGCGGCGGCCAGCATGCCCGGGGCGAAGAACGCCGCGTAGGAGACGCCGGCGATCTGGGCGGGCGCGTTGTCGTCGACCAGCGCGCCCAGCCCGGCACCGATGCCGATGAGGAACAGCGACGGGTTCAGCACGTTGATCACGATCGAGCCCCGCCAGGTACGCCGGTAGCGCGTCAACCAGTACGTGAATACACGAAACACCAGTGAGCTCTCCTGCTACTCGATGAGCGATCGGCCGGTGAGCTTGAGGAACACGTCCTCCAACGTCGCGCGGCGGACCAGTGCGGTGAGCGGCGTGAGCGACATGGCGTGCACCGTGGCGAGGGCCGCCTCGCCGTCGGCGGCGTAGACGAGCACCCGGTCGGGGAGCAGTTCGACGCGGCCCTCGGTGTCGTTGCCGCCGGTGGCCAGCACCGACGTGCGCAGTTTCTCCGCCGCGGTGTCGCGTTCGTCGAGGCGGAAGCGGAGTTCGAGAACCTCCCGCGTGGCGTACCTGGTGATCAGTTCCTGGGGTGAGCCCTGCGCGACGATGCGGCCGTGGTCGACCACGATGAGCCGGTCGCAGAGCTGCTCGGCCTCGTCCATGTAGTGCGTGGTGAGGATGAGCGTGACGCCCTGCTGTTTGAGCTGGAAGAGCCGGTCCCACAGGATGTGTCGGGCCTGCGGGTCGAGGCCGGTGGTCGGCTCGTCGAGCAGCAGGATGTCCGGTTCGTTGATCAGGGAGCGGGCGATGGTCAGCCGCCGCCGCATGCCGCCGGAGAGCGTCTCCACCTGGTCGCCGGCTTTCTCCTGAAGCTGGGCGAAGTCGAGCAGTCGGGTCGCGCGGTCCCGGATGACGGCCCGCGACAGGCCGAAGTATCGCCCGTAGATGTGCAGGTTCTCCCGCACGGTGAGCTCGTTGTCCAGGTAGTCGTCCTGCGTGACGACGCCCAGCCGGGCCCGGATCTCCGGCCCCTGTCTCATCGGGTCCATGCCCAGCACGCGCAGGCTGCCACCGCTGATCGGCGACGTGGCGGCGATCATCCGCATGGTGGTGGACTTGCCGGCGCCGTTGGGGCCGAGGAGCCCGAACGACTCCCCTCGCTCAAGCGCGAAGTCGATGCCGTCGACCGCGCGGAACTCCGCAGTGGAACCACGTGCTGGATAGACCTTCGTCAGATCTCTCGCTTCGACCAGCGAATGTTCGCTCACCACGGCAGCCTAGGGAAATTCGACAGCTAAGTGCAAGATCTGAGCAGAGCTTTGTAACTTTCAGACGCAACAAGGATTTGACCCTCGACCGGGTGGAGACCCGACCATCGGCGGCATGACCGAACAATCGACCGCCGACCCGACCATGAGCCGCATCATCGACGCCGTACAGCTCGGCCAGAGCGGCGCACCCGCCCAGGCTCGTGAACTGCTCACCGCCTTGTGGGACGAACTCGGCCCCACCGGTGACGCCCTGCACCGCTGCACCCTGGCGCACTACCTCGCCGACCTTCAGGACACCACCGAGGCGGAGCTGGCCTGGGACGAACGTGCCCTGGCCGCAGTGTCCGACCTGACCGACGAACGCGCCCAGCGGTATCTGTCCTCACTCCAGGTCCAGTCGTTCCTGCCGTCGCTGTACCTCAACCTGGCCGACTGCCACCGGCGCCTGGGCAACGTCGGCCCGGCCCGGAAGCACCTCGCCCGAGCCCGCGAACACCTGGTGCGGCTACCGGACGACCCGTACGGCGAGAGCATCCGCGCCGCGGTGCGTGACTTCGTCGAGGACGATCCGACCGACCGCCGGCGGTAGCGGTCGGTCGGGTCACCGGTCCCGGCGAGCGACGCCCGTGCGGTACTCCTGCGGCGAACGTCCGTAGTGGGCACGGAAGAGGCGGCTGAAGTGGGCCTTGTCCGGGAAACCCCAACGGGCGGCTATGACCTGGATCGGCTGCCGCAGCAGCGGGTTGCCGAGATCACGCCGGCACTGCTCCAGGCGCTTGGCGCGGATGAGTTCGGCAACGGTCGTCGCCTCCGCCTCGAACAGGCGGTGAAGCGACCGCGGCGAGATGTGGTGGGCGGCGGCGACGCTGCGAGGGCTGAGCTCGTCACTGTCGAGGTGGCGGTCGATGAAATCGACGACCCGGGCCCGCAGTGCGGTGTGCCGCGCCTCCGGCGACAGGGTGTCCTCGATGTCGAGGTACTGAGCGAGCGCGGCAGTGAGCAGGTCCACCGCCACCCCGCCCAGGATCTCGGCCTCAGCCGGCGCGAACTGCTCCGGGTGCGCCGCGATGCTGCGCAGGTGGTGGGCCAGAAGCCCGCCAACGCCGAGGTGCGACGACATCGGCGTGGCCAGCAGGCGGCGGAGCCGATCCGGCGCCAGGCGCAGCGCCGCGTGCGGTATCTGCACGGTGATCGTGGTGGCGAGACCGGGGCCGTCCGCGCGGTGCCGGGCGACGTGCGGCCGCGCGGTGTCCAGGAGCGTGAAATGGTTGGCGGGTTCCAGCGTGGACTCGGTGCGGTCCTGGATCAGGGTGCTGCGACCGGTCAGCGGCATCGCGAGCTGGTACACGTCCCCCTCGGCTCGGCGGACCAGTTTCGTGGGCCGGATCGAGTCCAGCGACGGGTAGCGCAGCGAGGTCATCCGAATGCGGCCGAGATCGATGGCCTGCGCGTAGGCCACGAAATTGTCCAGGTGGCCGCTGCTGATGTGCGCCGGCGCCGTCTCCTGAGCGACCAGCGCATACCAGAACGCGAACCGGTCCGCCGGGGGCAGCACCGTCGTGTCCACCACCAGGTTGGGCAACACTCCGCCCGCCTCCCCCCATGTGCGAGGATGGATTCTTGCACGCCTCGACTGTCTTCACCCACGACGCGAATCCCACGCCCGGCGCCGTCGGAGGGGTTGGCGTATGTCGGCGATGACCGGCGCCGACCTGCGGGAGGCAGCCGACGAGACGACCAGGGTGCTGCTGCCACACCGGGAACGCGACTGGTCGGTGCCGGCCGGCTCGTTGACCTGGAGCTGCTGGACCACCGCGGCGCACATCGCGCACGACCTCCTCGCGTACGCGGGCCAGGTCACCGGCCGCCCGGATGACGGCTATCTGCCGTACGACCTGCGGGTCTCCCCCGACGCCAGCCCGACGCAGGTGCTCACTGTGGTGCGGGCCTGCGCCGGTCTGCTCGCCGCCGCCGTCGACGCCGCCCCACCGGACGCGCGGGCCTGGCACTTCGGTCCGTGCGATCCGGCCGGCTTCGCCGCCATGGGCGTGGCCGAGACCCTGCTGCACACCCACGACATCACCCTCGGTCTCGGCGTGCCGTGGCAGCCGCCGCAGCGCCTGAGCGCGCTGGTGCTGCGGCGACTCTTCCCGGATGCCCCGCCCGGGGCGGCGCCCGAGGTGCTGCTCTGGATGACCGGCCGCGGTGAGCTGCCCGGCCGGGCGAGGCGCACCTCCTGGAGCTGGCAGGCCGCAGTCGACTGACTCGCACCAGCGCCGAGGGGCCGGGTGGTCGCCTGCCCCCGGGCGACCACCCGATTGGAGCGTCAGGGTCAGGTCCAGCTGATGCCGCGGTTGCGAACGCTGCGCATGCCCTTCTCCTCTCCCCTCGGTGGACGGCCCCCGTGCCCGCCAGTTGACCTCAGCGTCGGCCACGGACTGCTTCGGCGGTAGGGATGTCGGCGTTCGGAGTCGTTCGGGCTTGTTCGACAGCAGTCTCGAACGTCGCAGGTGCGGAGTCGGGTCGCCGTGGCCACAGCGGCACGAAGGCGAGAACCGCCACCGCGCCCGACAATCCACTGACCCCGATCACCGTGGTGGCCGGCCACCGGTCGGCGGCCAGACCCGCGAGGACCATCGCCGTCCCCTGTAGCCCACTGAGACCGGTGATGGCCACCCCGAACGCGCGCCCCCGGTACCGCGTCGGCACCGCCCGGCCGAACAACGCGTTCAGGGGGATGGCGAAGGCACTCGCCGCGCCGGCCAGCACCAACAGCACGAGCATCATCCACAACGGAGGGACGAGCCACGCCGCCGTCAGCACCCCGGCCGACATCGCGGCCAGCGGCAGGATGAGCCGTGGCCGGGCCGCCGGTGGACAGAAGCGGGTGAGCGCGACCCCGCCGATGGACATCCCCAACGGCGCCGCCGCCAGCAACAGTCCGACGGTGCCGGCGCCGCCGCCGTACTGCCGGGCCAGCGGCGCCATCAGCCCCTCGGCTGCGTAGGTGAAGGCGCTGGCCATCCACAGGACCAGAACGTAGGACCGCAGCCGGGAATCGGCGAAGATCACCCGTAGACCGACGGCCCGGCCCTGGCCGGTAGGGCTCGACCGCGGTCGAGGCGCGGGCGGGAACGCACGCCGATTCCGATCAGAAGAGCCGACACCAGAAACGTGCCGGCATCCACCAGCAGGGCACCGCGCAGCGACAGCAGCGCCACCAGACTCCCCCCGACCGCGAAGCCGACCACCTGCACGACCTGGGCGCAGATGTTGTCCACGCCGTTGGCCACGGCGTAGCGGTCGCCGTCGAGCACTTCCGGCATCAACGCCGCCCGCGCCGCCACGAACGGTGGTCGCATCAGGTTGACCACGAAGAGGAGCACCACCAGGGCTGGTGCGGGAAGGTCCGGCAGCGCCGCCAGCGGGATGAGCGCCGCGCGGCCAAGGTCGCAGACGATCATCACGCTTCGCCGGGGGAACCGGTCGGCCAGACCGGACAGCAGCGGTCCGCCGGTGAGCCAGGCCAGGTAGGAACTGGCGTAGGCGGCCGCCGCCAGCGCAGCCGAGCCGGTTTCGCTGAAGACGAGGTACGCCACGGTCACGGCCGTGAGCTGGTCGCCGGCCAGGGACAGCAGGTACGCCCCGAACAGGTGGCGGTACTCGCGCACCGCGAACACCTCGGCGTACGTCGCGGCGCGCTCGGTCACCTCGCCCGTCCCTCCCGCGCCGGCGGTCATCTGGGCGCTCGGCCCAGACCGTATCCGCGTTCGCGCCGTCGGGGCCGGGAGTAGGCGTTCGGACCTGTTCGGATCCGTTCGCACCAGGTTCGGGACGGCCGGCGGGAGGTGTCGAGCGTGCTGCCCGGCTAGCCGGCGTCGAGCGTGTGGCGGTGACCGTCGAGCGGGAAGGGCGGCCGGGCCGGCAGGGTCTCCTGGAACACGAAGCCGCACTTCTGCGCCACCCGGCAGGACGCCGCGTTGTCCACCTGGTGCAGCAGGTCGAGACGCGATACCTCGGGGAACCGGTCGAACGCCCAGCGGCTCAGCGCGGTGACCGCGCGCGGGGCGACGCCGCGGCCGCGTGCCCACGACGCTGTCCAGTAGCCCACCTCCGGAGCTGGGCGCTCCGGTGTGACCCCCTTGAGCACCACGTTGCCCACCAGCCGAGCGCCGTCGGCCTGCTCTTCGAGGACGGCGAAGGTGTACCGCCGGCCGTCGGCCCAGTCGCGCAGTGCGCCCTCCAACCACCGCCGGGCCTCGGCGGCGGTGGTCACGGGAGCTCTGGTCCAGCGGCGCAGGACCGGATCCCGGTAGGCATCCATCAGCTCATCCAGGTCGTCGGCGCACCACTGACGCAGGGCCACACCCGGCGTCGAGGGCGTGCCGGGCGTCCGCGATTCGATCAGCATCGGCACAGTCTGCCGTGGCCGTGCCCCGGTGGTCAGCCCCGACGGCGGCGCCACAGCGGCCACCAGCCGCGGCGGCGACGGCGCGACGGCGTCACGACGGTCGCCGGTTCGGTGACGGTCGAGGTGACCTTGGGGCGGGCATGCTCGGCGCGCCAGCGGCGGACCACGTCCTCGGTGTTCACCGGGCGCACCGCGACCCGGGGGCCGTCGTCGGGGAAGCGCAGCCACGCCACGATCTGTGCGTTCAACTGCCCCACGACGTCGCGGACGGACTGTTCGGTGGGCAGGTCGCGGACCTCGTCGGGGACCTGCTCGATGCGTCGGCGCAGTTGCAGCGACGTGGGCAGGAGCAGGTCACTGGGGAGCGCCTCGCGCTCCAGGAAGCTCTTGATCCACCACGCCTCGTCATACGGCGCCCCCCGACCGGGGATCGGCTTGCCCATGCCGGGCAGGTCGTCGAACTCGCCGCGCTGAACGGCATCCTGGATCTTCGCCTCCACTGACGCTTCCCACGCCTCGGTCACCGTGCGGCACCTCCCTGGCCACCGTAACGCGCCGCCTCCGGCCGGCGACACGCACTTGCCAGGGGTCAGCGCGCCCGCCACGGTGAGCATTCCCGCCACGGCGCTGCCGTTGCGTCGAACGCGAATGGATCACTGCGGGATCGCAGGCCACGGCTCGTCAGGTGGCCCTGGGTCGGGATGTTCATCCTGATTACGGTCGGTGTGGGGACTACGAACGGGGGAAGCGTCGTGGTGAGTACGGGCGCACTGCTGGGTATCGGGCTGGTGGCGTTGGGGCTGGTGCTCACGCCCGGCCCGAACATGGTCTATCTGGTGTCCCGCTCGGTGGCACAGGGCCGCCGAGCCGGGCTGGTCTCACTGCTCGGGGTGGCCGCCGGCTTCGGCGTCTACCTGGCGGCGGCGGTCGCCGGCCTGGCCACCGTCTTCGTCCTGGTGCCGACGCTGTACGCGGTGGTGAAGCTGGCCGGTGCCGGCTACCTGCTCTGGCTGGCCTGGCGGACGCTGCGTCCGGGTGGGCACTCGCCGTTCCGGCCCGCGCCGCTGCCGCCGGACCCGCCCCGGCGGCTGTTCACCATGGGCCTGGTCACCAACCTGCTGAACCCGAAGATCGCGATCCTCTACGTGTCGCTGCTACCGCAGTTCATCGACCCGACGCGGGGGCACCTGGCCACGCAGAGCCTGCTGCTCGGTCTGACCCAGATCGCCGTGGCGCTGAGCGTGAACGCGCTGATCGTGCTCAGCGCCGGCGCCCTCGCGGGGTTCTTCGCCCGCCGGCCGGTGTGGCTGCGGGTGCAGCGGTGGGTGACCGGCACCGCGCTCGCGGCGCTGGCCGTGCGCATCGCCGCCGACCGCTCGCGCGCGGCCGTCGCCACGCCCTGACCCGGGCGTTCAGCGTCCCCGGTGGCGGTCGAGCATCCCGGCGGCCAGCGGCGCGGCGTCCAGGTCACCGGCGGCGAGCCGGGCGGCGAGGGTACGGCGCACCAGTCGGTCGGCCAGCGCGGGCGCGTGCCGGCCGACGGCCATCTCCAACCGGCCGCGTGCCGTGGTGGCCACGTCGCGGGGCGCCCGCCGGGCGGTGGCGGTCCGCAGGATCGCCGCGACCACCCCCTCGACGGGCTCGGGGCGGGACACCCCCCGCAGGGACAGCCCCGCCTCGGCGGTGCTGTCGTGGATCGGTGAGGCGACCATGCTCGGGTAGACGACGCTCACTCCGACGTGCGTGCCCACCTCGTGGCGCAGCGCGTCGGCGTAGGCGACCAGGGCCCGTTTGCTCACCCCGTACGCGGCGGCGAGCGGAAGGGGCAGCACCGCCATCCGACTGGCCACGAAGATCACCCGTCCGCGTGCGGTGAGCAGCGGAGGCAGCGCGGCGGCGGTGGTACGCCAGGCCGCGAGCAGGTTGACCTCCAGTTGCCGGCGGACCACCTCGTCGGGCGGCAGCTCGGCCGGCGCGGGACCACCGACTCCGGCGTTGTTGATCAGCAGGTCGAGCCCGCCGAGCCGGTCGACGGCGGCCCGCACCGCCGCCGGCACGGCGTCGGGGTCGGTCAGGTCGCAGCCCAGCACCGGCACGTCGTCGTCGGGACTGGCGTGCAGGTCGAGCCCCACCACCCGGGCGCCGGCCCCGCTCAGCGCGGCGCCGAGGTGGCGGCCGAAGGTCCCGCTCGCCCCGGTGACCAGCACCCGCCGAGCGACCAGGGAGCGACCGCTCACCGGGGTGCCCCCACCGAGGACGCCGTGCCGGAGCCGGCGCGGCGCGTCCCCGCGGTCAACTCCCGGGCCAGCTCGGCCAGGTAGACGTCGAAGTCCACCCGCATCGCCGGGCGGCGCTGACCCCAGCGGGCGGTCGCGGCCCGCAGTTCGGCCCGGCAGACGGCGCGCTGCCGCTCCGGGTCCGGCAGCGCGTACCGGCCGGCGAGGTGCGCCGCGATCAGCTTGGCCTGTGCCTCGACCAGCGGAAACGCGGAACCGGTGGACTGCATCAACCCGACGAAGCTCAGCCCGGGGGCGTCGGGGTGGAAGACGTGCCGGTACAACGGCAGGGTGTCGGCGCCTCCGGCGAGCAACGCCGGGTCGAGGAACGGGACGTCCACCCGGTAGCCGGTGCACCAGATGATCAGATCGACGCTGTCGCTGCGGCCGTCGGTGAACTCCACCCGGTCGCCGTCGAGGGCGGCGACGCCGGGTCGGGCCTCGACGTCACCGTGGGTCAGCCGCGACAGCAACCCGTCGGAGAGCGTCGGGTGGTCCTGGAGGAAGCCGTGCGTCGGTGCGGGCAGCCCGTAGCGGGCGGGGTTGCCCACGGTTGCGCTGAGCATCGTCTGGCTGATGCGTTGGCGCAGACGCCACGGCAGCCGGCGGGCCAGCGCCCCGTTGAGGGTGTCCGAGGGGCGTCCCAGGAGGTACTTCGGCACCACCCAGACGCCCCGGCGCAGCGACAGCAGGGTGCGGGTGGCGGCGTACGACGCGTCGACGGCGATGTCCATCGCGGAGTTGCCGCCGCCGACGACCAGGACCCGCCGGCCGGCCAACTGCTCCGGGCCCCGGTAGTCGTGGCTGTGGATCTGCTCGGCCGTGCAGGTGCCGGGGTAGCCGGGGTCGGGCAGCCGGGGCACCCGGTTGTGCCCGTTGGCGACGACCACGGCGTCGACGGTGACCTCGACCGGGCCGCTCGGGCCGCTGGCGGCCACCGTCCAGGTGCCGTTGGGATGCTGGGTGACCCGCTCGACGGTGTGGCCCAGCCGGATGGTGTCGGCCAGCCCGAAGCGCTCGGCGTAGTCGGCGAGGTAACCGGCGACGCGACGGTGGTCGGGGTAGTCGGGCCAGTCGCTCGGCATCGGGTGGTCGGCGAACTGGGTGCGAACACGGCTGGTGTTGAGGTGCAGCGTGCGGTACGCGGGCGAGTCGGGCGCCCCGTACACCCACAGACCGCCGACCTGCTCGGCGGCTTCGAAGCCCACAGTGGGCACGTCGGCGTCGCGTAGTGCCTTGACCGCGGCGAGCCCGGCGGCGCCGGCCCCGATCACCGCCACCCGCTGTGGTACGCCCATTGCCGCCCCCATCAATCCAACGTCCGATGGATAATCATCGTGCGGCGGCGGCCCGTCAAGGGGTCGGTGATCCGTACAGCCCGTCGAGCAGGCGATGCACGAACGCCCGGAACTCGCGCCGCTCCCGAGCGCCGGGCGCGCCCGCGGCCAACGCCACCACGTGCCCGTGCGTCGCCCACACCAGACTCCGCACGGTGATGTGTGGGGTCGGCTCGGCGAGGGCGCCGGTCGCCGCGGCGGCGGTGAGCAACTCCGCGACCAGCCGGTACAACGGGTCGGCGTAGCGCTGGTCCAGCTCGGCGTGCCGCTGCGGCTCCAGCCAGCGGCGCAGCCACAGCGCTGTGGTCTCGGGGCGGTCCTCCAGGAAGTCGACGAAGACGTCGACAAGCTCGTGCAGGGCCCGTCGCGCCGCGTCCGGACCCGCGTCGAGAGCGGCGCGGGCCTGCTCGGCGGCGTCGGTCAGCACGTCCCGTTCGGCGGCGAACACCCGGGCGAAGCACGCGTCGTAGAGCGCTGCCTTCGTACCCGTGTGGTGCGCGACAGTGGCGACGTCGACCCCGGCGGCGGCGGCGACCTCCCGCAGCCCGACGGCGTCGAAGCCCCGCTCGGCGAAGAGCGCGGTCGCCGCGGTGAGCACCACCTCGCGGGTCGGCCGGGTCTCCTCGCGGCGGGGCCGACCCGGGCGGCGGCGGGGCATGGTCATGGCCGCCATTCTGCCCCTAGAATCCAGCAACCGTTGGATTGCGGAGAGGATGCGGCGATGACCGGGCTGGACCGGCGGCCCGCGGCCGCCACCGACGCGACCCTGCCGCGCGGCCCCCTGGCGGGCTTCGCGGCCGGCTCGCTCGGCATGGGTGTCTGGGTGACAGTGCCCGGCCTGCTGCTGCTCTACTTCCTCACCGACGTGCTGGCCGTCGGGCCGTGGCTGGCCGGCCTGGCGCTGCTGCTGCCGAAGATCGCCGACGTGCTGCTGCACCCCTGGATCGGGCACCGCGCCGACGTCGAGCAGACCCGACGCGGCGACCGTCGTCGCCTGCTGCTGCTCGGCTGCGCCCTGCCCGTCGCGTTCGCCGCGCTCTTCGCCGTGCCCGGCGGCCTGACCGGCCCGGCGGCGGCCGCGTGGGTGGCGGTGTTCTTCATCGCCGGCAACCTGCTCTTCGCCGCCTACCAGGTCCCCTACCTGTCCACACCGGCCGACCTGCGCATCGGCTACCACGAACGCACCCGGCTGATGGCGTTCCGGATGGTGGTGCTGACCCTGGGCATCCTGGTCTCCGGGCTGCTGGCCCCGCTGCTCACCGGCGGCGACGCCGCGACGCCGGGCGGCTACCAGCGGATGGGCGTGGTCCTGGCCGTGGGGATGCTGGTGGCCATGCTGGTCGGTGTCGCCGGCATCGCCCGGCTGCGCGGGTCCGCGCCGCCCAGCACCGCGTCCGGGCACGGCGGGTGGCGGGCGTTGCGCACCGCGCTGCGCGACAGGCAGTTCCGCTGGCTGGTCGCCGCGTACCTGGCGATGTCCACCACCACCCACCTGGTGCTCGCCGGGGTGCCCTACTACGCCGAGTACGAGCTGCGCGCCCCCGGCCTGACCACGGTGCTGGTGGCCGCGTTCGTGGCGCCGGCGCTGCTGGTCACCCCGGCCTGGCTGGTGGTGGCGCGACGCGTCGGCAAGCAGCGGGCGCTGCTCGGCGCGCAGGGCGCGTTCGCGATCGGCTCCCTGGTGCTGGCGGTGGGCAGGCCGGCCGGCCTGCCGGTGCTGGTCGCCGCGGTGGCGGTGCTCGGGGTCGCGTTCGCCGGCATGCAACTGCTGCCGTTCTCGATGCTGCCCGACGTGATCCGCGCCGCCAGCAACGCCGGCGCCACGGGGGCCGGCACCTACACCGGGGTGTGGACGGCCACCGAGGCCACCGGCGCGGCCCTGGGCCCGTACGCGTACGCGCTGTGCCTGACCGTGGGTGGTTTCGTGGCCTCGACGGCCGGTGAGTCGCCGGTGCAGCCGGACGCCGCGCTCGCGGCGGTCCGCTACGGCTTCGGGCTGCTGCCGGCGGTGGCGATGCTCGCGGCGCTGCTGCTGCAACGCCGCTACACCCTGGACGCGACGGCCCGGGCGACGAGCTGACCGGCCGGCACTAGACTTCGCCCTCGATGGACGCGCAGCCCGACACCACCGAGACCCGCCCCTGCGCCCACTGTGCAGCGCCGGTGCCGCAACGGGTCGGCGCGGGCCGACCGTTTCGCTACTGCCGCGACAACGACGGCGCCTGCCAGCGCGCCTCCCGCAACAGCCGGATGCGGCACCGCAACGCCCCCGGTCTGCCCGGGCAGGTGGCCCGCACCTGGGAGGCGGTGGACCGCCTCGACCAGATCGTCGAGACGTTGACCGAGTCGCTGCACGCCGAGTTGTCCCCGGTGGGTGTGCAGCGGCAGGTCGCGCAGGTCCGCGCGGAGGCCGCCACCGAGATCGCGGCGGCGCAGACCGAACGCGACGAGGCCCGCGACGACGCCGAGACCGCGGCGGCCGACGCGGCGCGCGCCCGCGAGCAGGCCCGCGACGCCCGCGCCGAGGCCGACGACGCCCGCCAGCGCGCCGAGCTGGCGCAGCGGCAGGCCACCGCCGCCGACGAGCGGGCGCAGCATGCCGAGGCCGCCCGCGACAAGGCGCGTCACGACGCCAGCGCCGCCGAGGCGCTGCGCACCCAGGCCGAGCGCGACCGCGACCAGGCCCGCACCGAGGCGCGGGACCTGCGCACGGAGCGCGACGCCGAACGGCAGCGGGTGGCCGACCTGAGCGTGGAACGTGACGCGCTGCGCGCCGAGTCCGAACGGACCAGCCGGGCCGCCGCCGAGGCGACCGAGCGGGCCGGGCGGTGGCAGGCCGAGGTTCAGGACGTTCGGCGCCAGATCGAGCAGTCCCGCGCCGACGCGGCGCGGACCCGCGCCGAGGCCGCCGACGCCGCCCGGGCCCGCGAGCAGGCCGACCGGGCCCGCGACCGCGCCGAGGTCGCTGCCCGGCAGGCCGACGACGCCCGGCAGGAGGCCGCGGAGCTGGCCGCGCGGCTACGCGCGGAGGTGGCGGCCCTGGCGACCCAGCGCGACACGCTCACCGCCGAGCTGAGCGTGGCCCGGCAGGCCGCGGCGACCGCCGAGGGTCACCGCACCGCAGTGACGGTACGACTCGACGCCGCCGAGACCGACCGGGACCTGGCCCAGCGGCGGGTGGCGCAGCTCGGCGACCAGGTCAGTGACCTGGCGTTGGCGCTGGCCCGCCTCGGCGCCGCCACTCCCGGCGACGTCACCTGATGATCGTGGCGCAACCTTCGGTAGGCTCGGGCGGTTAACCACCCCGGTGGCGGCGGACACACACCGTTGTCCCGACCGCCTGGGGATCACCTCACCGGGTGACCGTTCCGGCCGGTTACCCTTGGTCCCGGCCCACCCGTGGACGCCTCACGCCCTCGGGCGGGAATGGCTCGACGGGGACGCACCGTTACACCCAGAAGACCAGCACCACGAACGAGGGGAAGTCGATCATGGGCGAGCGTATGCTGCGCGGAAGCCGCCTTGGCGCGGTGAGCTATGAATCCGACCGCAACACGGAGCTCGCGCCGCGTCAGACCCGCGAGTACCTCTGCGCCAAGGGCCACCAGTTCGAGGTGCCGTTCGCCGTCGACGCCGAGGTCCCGATGACCTGGGAATGCAAGTTCGACGGCAGCGTCGCCCGACTCGTCGACGGCAACGAGCCGGAGCAGAAGAAGGCCAAGCCGCCGCGTACCCACTGGGACATGCTTCTGGAGCGGCGTTCCATCGCCGAGCTGGAGGACATCCTGGAGGAGCGCCTGCAGGAGGTTCGGACCCGCCGCGGCCGCGCCTGAGCCGCACGACGCGCACGACGACGGCGCCCCCGAGGATCTTCCTCGGGGGCGCCGTCGTCGTCTGTCTGGTGGCCTGGTCTCAGTGCCGGCCGGGTTCGACGATCTCGCCCTCGATGGCCCGACCGCCGTCGACCACCACCGGCTGTTCCGGTTGCGGGGTCGGTTGCGGGGTCGGTTGCGGCGCACCTTGGCGCACCCGCACCGTGCGGGGCCCGAACAGGTCACCGGCGACCATCGACGACACCCGCCGCTCGGTGGCGCGGCGCACCCCGGCGCGGGCCAGTCGACGCACCGGCGGCACCAGCAGCAGCAACCCGACCAGCCCGCTGACCAGGCCGGGCACCGCCAGCAACAGCGCGCCGGCCAACCCGACGAGCCCGTCGGTCACCTGCCCACCCGGGGGCTGCCCGGCCGCAGCGGCGGCGCGGAAACCACGCCAGGCGCGCATCCCCTCGCGGCGTAGCAGCACCAACCCCAGCAGGGACGCGGCGAACGCCAGCAACACCGCCGCGCCGAACCCCAGCGCCCGTCCCACACCGACGAACACCGCCAGCTCCAGCACCACCGCCAGCAACAGGGCCAACGGTACGAACCTCAGTCCTCGGCGCATCTCACCTCATCGCCATTCCTGCGGACACCACGGACGTGTTCCGCTCATCCAGCATGACACGGCCGCGCTCACGGCCACCGTGCCTGACCGGTGGCGGTGCCGTGCAGGCCCCGGCGTACCGCCTGGCGCCGGTCACGCACCCCCCAGGCGGTGATCCGCCACAGCGCCTCGGCCACGATCTTCGGGCTCATCTTGCTGTCGCCGCGTTCCCGCTCGGCGAAGGTGATCGGCACCTCCACGATCCGCACACCGGCCCGGTGCGCCAGCCGCGACAGCTCCACCTGGAACGAGTAGCCCTGCGAGGTCACCGAATCCAGGTCGATGGCGTCCAACGCGCTGATCCGGTACACCCGGTACCCGCCGGTGGCGTCCGAGACGGGCATGCCCAGCGCCAGGCGCGCGTACAGGTTGCCGCCGCGCGACAGCAACAGCCGCCGCAGCGGCCAGTTGAGCACCCGCGCGCCGCTGGTCCACCGCGACCCGATCACCACGTCGGCGTCGCGGGCGGCGTCCAGCAGCGCCGGCAGGTCCTCCGGGGCGTGTGACCCGTCCGCGTCCATCTCCACGACCGCCTGGTAGCCACGCTCGCGCGCCCACCCGAACCCGGCCAGGTACGCCGCACCGAGGCCCTGCTTGCCCTGGCGGTGCAGCACCTGCACGTGCGCGTCGCCGTCGGCGAGGGCGTCGGCGATCGCGCCGGTGCCGTCGGGGCTGTTGTCGTCGGCGATGAGGATCTGCACCGCCGGGGCGGCGCGCCGAACCCGGCCCACGATCACGGCGATGTTGTCGGCCTCGTTGTAGGTGGGGATCACCACCAGCACCCGGCCCACCCCGGGCACCTCGTCCGCGCGTCGGATCGTATCGGTCGCCTGGATCACGGTTCCTCCGCTCCCGCCGGCGTACCGGCTGTTGCTATCCGGGCCTGACCCGCTGCCGCCGGCGCAGCACCGCCGCGCCGAGCAGGGCCGCCGCGGCCAGCGCGGCGAGCGCCACCTCGGGCCACCAGCCGAGGCGGGTGGCGAGGGTGCGTCCGTCGTCGAGCCGCAACTGCCGCACCACGACCTCCCGGGTGTTGAACCCGGTGGCATCGCTTACCCGCCCGTCGGGTGCGACGAACCCGGACACCCCGACCGTGGAGGCCATCAACGCCGGCCGCCCGTGCTCCACCGCCCGCAGCCGCACCATGGCCATCTGCTGGCGGGCCTCCGCCACGTTGAAGGTGGCGTTGTTGGTCTGCACCACCAGCAGTTGCGCGCCGCCGGTGACGGTGTCGCGGACCACCTCGTCGTAGGCGACCTCGAAGCAGATCACGTCACCGAGCACGGCGGGGCCGGCGCGTACCACGCCCGGGGTGCTTCCGGGCACGAAGTCGTTGCGGATCAGGTCGACCTGCTTGCTGACCATCCGGGCCACGTCGCGCAGCGGCACGTACTCGGCGAACGGCACCGGGTGGCGTTTCGTGTACAGCTGGTCGAGGTCCGGGCCGGTGCCGGGGCGCCACAGGATGCCCGCGTTGCGGACCTGCCCGGCGCCGGGGCCCAGCAGCACCGCGCCGACCAGGATCGGCGCGCCGATGGTGTCGGCGGCCTGGGAGATTCGCGCCCCGGCGGTGGGGTTGCGCAGCGGGTCGATGTCGCTGGAGTTCTCCGGCCACACCACCAGGTCGGGTCGCGGCTGTTGCCCGGCGGCGACCCGCCCGGCCAGCTCGATGGTGGCGTCGACGTGGTTGTTGAGCACCGCCTGCCGTTGGGCGTTGAAGTCCAGGCCCAGCCGCGGCACGTTGCCCTGCACGATCGCCACGGTGACGCCTGCGCCGGACCCGGCGGTGGCGACCGGCACCAGCAGACCCCCGGCGGTCAGCGCGACGGCCACGACGGCCGGTACGGCCACCGGTGTCCACCGTCGTGCCGCCGTCGCCCCGGCGGGTGACGAGCCGTCCAGCGGGCTCTCAGCGCCCGGCACGGCGTCACTGGGCGGGGCTGCGGGGCGCTGGGCGGTGACCCAGCCCCGCCAGGCGGCGGTGACCAGCAACCCACCGATGAGGGCCACGGCGAAGGTGACCAGCGGGGCGCCGCCCAGCGCGGCCAGGCGCAGCAGCGGCGAGGTGTCCTGGCTGAACGCCAACCGCCCCCACGGGAACCCGCCGAACGGGGTGCGGTCGCGCAGCGCCTCCTGCCCGACCCAGAGCAGCCCGGTCAGCGCCGGCCACGCCCAGCGGGCGCGGTCGGCCAGCGGCGACACCCAGGCGGTGGCCGCGCCCAGCAGCGCCAGGTAGCCGGCCTGCAGCAGCGACAGCAGCACCCACGGCAGGTAGCCGGTGTGCAGGTTCGTCCAGGCCAGCAGCGGGGCGAAGAACGCCACCCCGGTCAGGAAGCCCAGGCCGGCGCCGGCGCGCAACCGCCGCCGGTGCGCGGCGGCGGCCAGCAACGCCACCCCGACCGGCGCGAGCGGCCACACCCCGTACGGGGGGAACGCCACCAGCAGGGCCAACCCGGCGGCCACGGCCAGGGGTACGGCGACCCGCAGCGGCAGCGGCCGGCCGGGAACGACCGGTCGGGGCAGCGCCGCCGGGGTGTGCGTCTCATCCCGGTCCAGGGTCGTCACCGCTTCACCTCGATCACGGGGCGAAGGTTACCTGGCTGGCGGGTGCACCGGCCGCGTCGGGCCGTCGGGGCACGAACCGCCCGTTGGACATGAAATCGGGGCGCGGCTCGCGCCGCGCCCCGATGCTCCCAGGCCCTTCCCGGCCGGTGTGGCGAGGATGGGGCACGACGACCTTCGGACCGACCGGACGTGGACTGGCTGCCCCCGCCGGGCCGTTGTCTACTGGCCGTGCACCTCACCCTGCCCGTACACCGGTAACCGCGGCCGGTTCGCGCCGCCCCGCCGACCCCCGCCCGCTGGACCTGGCCGCCGCGACGATGACGCTCGAACATGTCGCTCGGCCAGCGGACGGAGGGACGAAGCGAACAACAGCCGCTTCCCGTGGTAGGACTCAAAGACGGTACGTGCCGACCCCCGTCGGTTGTCAACCCACGGCCGGCCTGTCGTGTGTTGCGACACGGCGTGTCGGGTCGGCGAGTCTCAATGCGTACGCAGATGGTGACGCAGCAGCGCCTGCGCGGTGCCCCGGTGCTCCTCGGCGAGCAGCCCTCCGGCGGCCAACACGTAGTCGGCGTCGACCACCGCGGCGGCGGCCCGCGGCAGCGCCCACCCGCCGGCGTGGTCGGCCAGGACCGCCGTCAGCACCTGCCCGGCCATGTCGCTCGGCGCGTGCCGCAGCACCCCACCGGAGCCCACCAGCAGCCGCACGTCGCGCAGGTCCCGCCCGGAGCGCTCACCGGTGGCGGCGCCCCGGGCGTGCCGGCGCAGCGCCACCGTCGCGGCGAGGGTGGCGATGCGCCGGTCCACGGCCCGCTCGACGTCGTCGACGGCCAGGAACGCCGGGTCGGCCGCCCGTCGCGCCGCGGCGGCGGTCAGGTCGTCGGCCTCGCCGGCGGCGAGCAGCCGCTCCTCGGCGGCGGCCCGCACGACCCCCGGGGCGCTCCACCGCATGCCCAGATCGCCCTCCACGGTGCGGGCCCGCCACAGACTGCCGGCGACCTCCCGGCCCGGCCCGGTGGCCCGCTCGTCGGGGGTGAGCACCGAGTACACGTCGGTGGTGGCCCCGCCCACGTCGACCACGGCGAGGTCGCCACCGAGGGTGTCGGCGAGCACCTCCACACCGGTGAGCACCGCGTCGGGGGTGGCCGCCCGCACCAGCCGCGCGAACCGGGCGCCCCTCGACAGTCGTTTACCACCGATGACGTGGCGCAGGAACACCGCGCGGATCGCCGCCCGCGCCGACGCCGGGGCGAGCACCCCGATGCGCGGCAGGACGTTGTCGGCGTCGGTGACCGGCACCCCGGCGTCGCGCAGCAGCCCGGTCAGCGGCGCGCGCACGTCGGCGTTGCCCGCGTACACCACGGGTCGGCGCCACCGGGCCCGAGCCAGGCGGGTGGCGTTGTGGGTGATCGTGTCGGCGTCGCCGCCGTCGGTGCCGCCCACGAGCAACACCACGTCCGGGCGGGCCGCCCGCAACGCCGTCAGGTCGGCGGCGCCGAGCCGGCCGGCCGCGACGTGCACCACGTGCGCGCCGGCGGACAACCCGACCCGCCGGCCGGCCTGCGCGGTGACCAGCGCCTCGTAGCCGATCACGGCCAACCGCAGCCCACCACCGGCCGACGAGCACACGTACCAGGGCACGTCGCGGACCCCGAGCCCGGCGGTGGCCGCCGCGACCGCGGCGTCCAGGCCGTGCAGCACGTCGGTGCCCACAGTGGTGGGCGCGGCCGCCGCGCCGGCGAGGACACCGGCGGCCAGGTCCACCACCGCCACCTTCGTGTACGTGGAACCGACGTCGGCGCAGACCGCCAGGGTCACGACGCGGCGGGGACGACCACGGTGCCGGTCGCGGTGACCGCCACGATCGGCGGGTCGAGGACCTCCGCGGCGGACGCGGAGCGGTCCGGGCGGCCCCGGCACACCACAGCGCAGCTCAGCTCCAGGGTGCGGCTGCGGGTGCCCACCCGTGACACCCGCGCGGTGACCTCGATGACGTCCCCGGCGTGGACGGGCGCGTGGAACCGCACGTCGGCGTACCCGGCGAACAGGCCCTCGTCGCCGTCGGTGCGGATGCACACCTCCGTGGCGACGTCGCCGAACAACCCGAGCGCGTACGCCCCGTCGACGAGGTTGCCGGCGTAGTGGGCGTGCGAGTACGGCACATACCGCCGGTGCGTCACCGTCAACCCGAGCCGTGCGTCGGTCATGCCATCGCCTTCCGTTGCGTGATCAGCGCGTGCACGAGGTAGCTGGCCACCTCGCCGGGCGTGGTGCCCCGACCGAAGATCCGGTCCACGCCCAACTCGTCGGTCATCGTCTCGTCGAAGCGGGGACCACCGACGATCAGCAGCGGACGCCGCCCCGCCGGCATCGCCTCCCGGAACGCCGCGGACATCTCCCGGGTGTTGTGCAGGTGCGCGTCGCGTTGGGTGACCACCTGCGACACGAGCACCGCGTCGGCCTTCTCCGCCCGGGCAGTCTCCACCAACTCCGGCACGCTGACCTGCGCGCCCATGTTGGTGACCTTCAACTCCCGGTAGTACTCCAGGCCCTTCTCCCCCGCGATGCCCTTGACGTTGAGGATCGCGTCGATGCCCACCGTGTGCGCGTCGGTGCCGATGCACGCCCCGACCACTGACAGCTTGCGCCGCAACCGCTGCTTGATCACCGTGTTGACGTCCTTCGCCGACAGCAGCGCGAAGTCACGTTCCACCACCTGCACCGCGTTGAGGTCGACCAGGTGGTTGACCCGCCCGTAGACGACGAAGAACGTGAACCCGTCACCCATCGGCTTGGCGTGCACCACCATCGCCGGGTCGATGCCCATCTTGTTGGCCAACTGCACCGCGGCGCCCTCGGCGCGCTTGTCGTGGGTCACCGGCAGGGTGAACGACACCTGCACCATCCCGTCACCGGTGGTGTCCCCGTACGGCCGAACGATCTGCTTGCCGGTCTGCGCGCTGTGCTGGCTGGTTCGCTCGCTACGCTCGCTCACGCGGCGGCCTCCAGGATGTCGGTGGCCGGGTTGCAGTAGTCGGCCTCGTGCGCGGCGACCCCGGACAGGCCCTTGCCGCGGTCCGCGGGCCGCTTCATGATCCCGAAGGTGCCCTCGGCGATCGCCGTGAGCAGCGTCTGCTCCCCGATGCGTTCCAGCAGGTCCAGTGCCTCACCGAGGACCTGGTTGGCGCGGCGGCGGATGAACCCGCCCGGTGCGGGCACGAAGTCCTCGTGCAGCCCACCGGCCGCGCCGAGGACGTAACGCACGTTCTGCAGGGCGACGTCCCGGTCGGACAACCACGGCGTCACCACCGCCTCGGTCATCATCCCCACCAGCAGGATGCCCTGACCGGTCAGCGCGCCCGCCAGGTTGAAGAACCCGTCGAGCAGGTTGCCCCGGAACACGTCACCGGTCATGTGCTTCGTCGGCGGCATCCACTTCAACGGCGCGTCGGGGAACAGCTCCCGGGCCAGCAACGCGTGCGCCAACTCCAACCGGAACGACTCCGGCACCTCCGGGTTGATCTCGAACGCGTGCCCCAACCCCAACTGCCAGTCCGCCAACCCCGCCTCGTGCGCGAAGAACTCGTTGAGCAGCTGCGACACCGTCACCGTGTGCGCCTCGTCGACCGCGTCGGCGGTGGTCAGGTAGTTGTCCTCACCGGTGTTGATGATGATCCCGGCGCGGGCGTGCACCTGCCGGGAGAACCGCTGGTCGACGAACGTGCGCACCGGGTTGATGTCGCGGAACAGGATCCCGTACATCGAGTCGTTCAACATCATGTCGAGGCGTTCCAACCCGGCCAGGGTCGCCATCTCCGGCATGCACAGCCCGGACGCGTAGTTGGTCAACCGCACGTAGCGGCCCACCTCCTTCGACGACTCGTCCAACGCCGCACGCATCAGCCGGAAGTTCTCCTGCGTGGCGTACGTGCCGGCGAAGCCCTCCCGGGTCGCGCCCTCGGGAACGTAGTCCAGCAACGACTGCCCGGTGGAGCGGATCACGGCGATCACGTCCGCGCCGGCGCGCGCCGCCGCCTGCGCCTGCGGAATGTCCTCGTAGATGTCACCGGTGGCGACGATCAGGTAGATCCACGGCCGCTGCGCCGGATCGCCGTGGCGCTTCACCAGCCGGTCCCGCTCGGCGCGCCGCCGGTCGATGCGGCGGATGCCCGCGCCGACGGCCCTGCGCGCCGCCGACCGGGCGGCCGTGGCCACCCGCCCGGTGGGCTGGGTGAACCGCACCGACCCGGCCGCGGCCTTCTGCGCCAGCAACGTCACGTCGGTGCTGCCCTCACGGACCAGGGCGTCGAACACCGGCACCGCCACCCCGTGACCCAACCCCACGTCCGCGGCGACCGCGTCGACGAGCCGGTTCACCCACGGAATGCCGTCCGGGTCCGCGCCGGTCACCCCGGCCAACCGCAGAACCGCCCGCTCCACCGACACGGTGGTGTGGCTGCGTGCCAGGTCCACCACCGGCTGCCCGGCCCGACGCGCCAACTCCCGCGCCCGCGCCACCAGCACCGGATCAAGATCAAGCTTCCCGCTCATGATGACCCCTCCTCATAGATGACCTCACCGCGCAGCACCAGGCGCCGGCACACCGGCAGCGGCGTCGGGTCCTCCGGACCCCGCGCCTCCGGGTCCTCGGCCTGCAACACCGGCAGGCCCCGCTCCACGCCCGCCGGCGTCGACCACACCGCGAACGTCGCCGGCGCACCCAACGCCAGGACCCCCTCGACGTCCAGGTGCACCGCCCGCCACCCGCCCCGGGTGTGCGCCGCGAACGCCGATCGCACACCCATCCGCTGCGCCGGGTTGTGGTGCGCCACCGCCGCCCGCACCGACCCCCACGGGTCCAGCGGCGTCACCGGCGAATCCGACCCGAACGCCAACGCCACCCCCACCGAGTGCATCGCACCCATCGGGTTCGACTCCAACGACCGGTCCAACCCCAACCGCGTCTCGTACATCCGGCCCGCGCCACCCCACAACCGGTCGAACGCCGGCTGCATGCTCGCCACCACCCCGTACTCCACGAACCGCGCGATCAACGCCTTGCTCATGATCTCCGCGTGTTCGATACGGTGCCGGGCCGCCCGCAACCGCTCCACCCCCACCGTCCGCGCCGCCGCCGCGAACCCGTCGAGGACGGTGCCGATCGCCGCGTCACCGATGGCGTGGAACCCGCCCTGCATGCCGTGCGCCGCGCAGTCCAACAGGTGATCGCGCACCTGCTCCACCGACAGGTACCCGTGCCCGCAGCCGTCACCGTCGCCGTACGGCTGCGACACGTGCGCCGTGCGTGACCCCAACGCCCCGTCGGCGAACAGGTCCCCACCGGCGCCGACAGCGCCCAACTCCCGGGCCCGCGCCGCGCCACCCAACTCACCCCAGTACCCGTACACCTCCGGCAACCCCGCGCCGGAGATGCCCAGCAGACCGGTGAAGTCCTCCTCGTCGGAGATCTGCGGACCACCGCACTCGTGCACCGCCGCGATCCCCAACGACGCCGCGTGGGCGAGGGCCACCCGCTGCGCCGCGACGCGCTGCGCCCGACTCACCGACGCCTGCGCGGCCGCCCGCACCACGTGGTGCGCGTCACGCCGCAACCAGCCCGACGCGTCGTACCCGGCGGCCTGCACCGCCTGCGGGCAGGCCGTCAGCAACGCCGACGACACCAACGCCGAGTGGATCGACGCCTGCGACAGGTACACCCGCCGACCACCGGCCGCCCGGTCCAGCGCCGCCGCGTCCGGCAACGTCGGATCCGACCAACCCGACTCGTCCCAACCGTGCCCCAGCACCACCGCGTCCGCCGGCAGACCCGCCGCGAACCCCGCCACCGCGTCGAGTAGCTGCCCCGCCGAGCGCACCCCGGACAGCTCCAGCCCGGACAACGCCAACCCGGTGTCGGTGGCGTGCACGTGCGCGTCGACGAACGCCGGCGTCACCAACGCCCCGCCCAGGTCCACCACCCGGTCGGCCGGCGGCGCGTCACCGTCGGTCCCCAACCAGGCAATCCGCCCACCGGACACCAGCAGCGCGGTGGCGCTCGGGTCGGCGGGGCAGTGCAGCACGCCGCCGCGGTACAACGTCGAGGGGTTCGTCATGGCCTCAGTCTGCCGCGACCCGCGCCGCGAACAGCTGACGCACCCCCGGCTCGGCCCGCAGCAGCCCCAGCGCCAACTCCGCGTGCCCCGGCACGTACCCGTTGCCCACCAGCATCGTCACGTCCGCCGCCAACCCCTCGGCGCCCAACGCCGCCGCGGAGAAGCTCGTCGCCATCGAGAAGAAGATCACCGTGCCGCCGTCAGCGGTGGCCAGAACCGCACCGTGCTCACACCCCGGCACGTCCACGCAGACCACCGTCACGTCCGCCGGCACCCCCAGCGCGGTGGTCACCGCCGTGGACAACGCCACCGGGTCGCGCGCGTCGGCCAACGCCACCACCGACGCCAGACCGGCGGCCGTCAGCTTGTCGCGCTCCGCCGCCACCGGCACCACCCCGACGGTACGCGCGGCGCCCGCCCGTCGCGCCGCCGCGAGAGACAGCGACCCGCTCTTACCGGCCCCACCGATCACCGCGACGCGCACCGGCGTCGGATCACCGGTACGCCGACGCTCCTCGACGTAGCGCGACACCACCCGGGCGGTCAGCGCGGGCGCCCCGCACACGTCGAGCACGGCGAGGGACAACTGCGGGTCCTCGTCGTCGGGCAGCACCGCGGCGATGGAGCGCGCGAACAGGATCGCCCACCCGTCGCAGGGCACCTGCTCGCTGCGCCCGTCCCAACGGGCCAACCCATCGGTGATCACCAAGGGCGTCAACGTCAACGACACCAGGGTGGCGACCCGCTCCCCCGCCCGTAGCCCCAGCGGCGACCGCCGACCGGCCTCCTCGACAGTGCCGATCAGCATCCCGCCGGAACCGGTCACCGGGTTCTGCATCTTCCCCCGGGTCGCAATGATCTCCAGCACCTCGGCGCGGACGGCGTCACCGTCGCCGCCGTGCTTCTCCGACAACTGCCGGAAGCTCGCCGCGTCCAGGTTGAGCCGCTGCACGCGGATCCGCACCTCGTTCGGCGCGATCGCCGCCGACGTGTCCAGGCGCCAGGCCGCCTGCGGCAGCACCCCCGCCGGTTGCACGACGCGGTGCAGTCCCACCGGTGACGTCACGCCAACCTCCCCCTGCCAGCCGTCCGAAGCCCCGGTCAAGGCTCGCGTAACGGGAAAACTTACGGCAGACTAGTTTCTGTACCGAATATTTTCCAGTAGCCTTCGGGCTTCGATGATCAGCCGTAACACCGAGGAGGGGCCGTGACCCAGACCATCCCGCACCCCCGTCACGCCCCGGTCGCCGTACCGACCGCCGGGCAGCCCTACGAGTACCACCGCCGCCCCCTGGTCGAACCCGACTGGACCCGCTTCCCCGGCTGGCGCCACGTCACCCGCGACCAGTGGGAATCCGCCCAGTGGCAGCGCGTCAACTGCGTCAAGAACATCAAGCAGCTCCGCGCCGTCTTCGGTGACCTGATCGACGAGACCTTCTACGCCGACCTCGAGGCCGACCAGTTGGCCATGGCCACCATGTCGATGCTGGTGCCACCACAAATGATCAACACGATGGTGCCGTTCGCGACCCTCACCACCGAGGCGCTGCTCGCCGACCCCATCCGCCGCTACATGATCCCGGTCGCCTCCGACCGGCGCACCGACTGGCCCTCACACCCCTACGCCAGCCGCGACAGCCTCCACGAGCACGACATGTGGGTCGCCGAAGGGCTCACCCACCGCTACCCCACCAAGGTCCTCGCCGAGCTGCTCTCCACCTGCCCCCAGTACTGCGGGCACTGCACCCGCATGGACCTCGTCGGCAACTCCACCCCCGCCGTCGACAAACTCAAACTCACCCTCAAGCCCGTCGACCGCTACGACGCCCACATCGCCTACCTCAAGACCCACCCCGGCGTCCGCGACGTGGTCGTCTCCGGCGGCGACGTGGCCAACGTCCCCTGGCGCAACCTCGAGTCGTACCTCATGCGCCTGCTGGAACTGGAGACGGTCCGCGACATCCGGCTCGCCACCAAGGCCCTCATGGGCCTACCCCAACACTGGCTGCAACCCGACGTCGTCGAGGGCCTGGAACGCGTGGCCCGCACCGCCGCCCGCCGCGGCGTCAACCTCGCCATCCACACCCACGTCAACCACGCCCAGTCGCTCACCCCGCTGGTCGCCAAGGCCGCCCAGACCGCCCTCGACGTCGGCGTCCGCGACGTCCGCAACCAGGGCGTCCTCATGCGCGGCGTCAACGCCACCACCCCGGAACTGCTCGACCTCTGCTTCGCCCTCCAGGGCGAAAGCGGAATCCTGCCGTACTACTTCTACATGTGCGACATGATCCCCAACGCCGAACACTGGCGGGTCCCGGTCTGGCACGCCCAGCAACTCCAGCACGACATCATGGGCTACCTCCCCGGCTACGCCACACCCCGCATCGTCTGCGACGTCCCCTTCGTCGGTAAGCGCTGGGTGCACATGCTCACCGACTACGACCGCGAGCGCGGCATCTCCTACTGGACGAAGAACTACCGCACCTCCATCGAATCCGCCGACCTGGAGGCGCTCAACAAGCGCTACGCCTACTACGACCCGATCGACACCCTCCCCGCCGACGGCCAGCAGTGGTGGGCCGACCACCGCGACGACTGACCCACCGACGGCGGCACCCCCGGGCAATCTCCCCGGGGGTGCCGCCGTCCCCCGTCACCGGCAGCCCAGAGCCGGCACGTACCCGGCCCGCACGGTGCCCGCCGCGACCTCGTCGGCGTACTCCCAGAACACCTCCGACCAGTCACCGACCCGGTCCAGGTCCCGCAGCACCCGCCACCCGTGACTGCCGCGCAGCGCGTCTGCGGCCCGCCGCACCGCCGCCTCGTCCCCACCCGCCCGCGCCCGCTGCCACTCCGCGATCCACCCGCAACCGACCCGGGACGTCACACCCACGCCGAACTGGTACGAGTCACTCACGCCGATGTCCTCCAGCGCGGCGACATCGAACCCGGGCGGCAGCGGCACGTCAGCGAGCACCCGCACCGCCCGCTCCCGCACCGGCACCACCATCTCCGCCGGCAGCGCGGCCAGCCACGTCCGCGCGTCCACCCGGACGAAGTCCGCCAGCACCCGGTCCAGATCCTTGACCGACCAGTTGCCGGAAGTGATCATCTCCACGAACATCCCGTCGCGCGGACGCAGTAGCACCGAGAAGTCGCCGCTGAAATATTCGAACCGGTCACCCGGCCAGCCGTCGACCTGCACCGACTTCGCAGGACTGACGTTGAGCCGGTCGGCATGGCGGTCCTCGTAACCGGCAGCCGAATACCAGGTCATCTCCAGCTCGCGCCCACCTCTGCGGAACGCGATGGTGCCGTACTCGTCGTCGAACGTGGACAGGCTGATCACCTTCCAACCGGAGCGGTTGATCAGCAGCCGCGGATTTCCCTCCGCCGCCGCCATCACCTGCGGCGAATACACCAGTTGAGCGTCAGGGGTGGCGATGGGAGCCAACCCGCCGTCCTCGGCCTGCCCCCGCAACACGATCGACACCGGCACGACGCTGACGAGAACGGCTGCCGCCGCCACGGCGCTGGCGAAGCGACGCACCCGCAACCGCCGCCGCGGAACCTCGACGACACGATCGAACATCGACTCGGACATAATTCCCTCCAGCAGGTCCTGCTTCACCTCGCCGAGGTCCCCGATCACACCGAGCCGACCCGGGTCGGCATCCCGAACCAGCCGGTCGACACGCTCCTCCGTGGTCATCAGTCCTCCTTGCCGGTGGATGCGGTCAGCACGTCGAGTACATGTCCGGGCGGCCCCGGGTCGTCACCGACCAACCCCCGCAACCTCGCCCGCGCCCGCGACAACCGGGTTCGGACCACAGCAGGACCCACCCCCAGGACCGCGGCCACCTCATGCGGCCGAAGCCCTTCCCAGACGGTGAGCATCAGCACCTCCCGGTCCACCTCAGCAAGACCCGCCAAGGCCGCCCTGACGGCAAGCCGCTCCGGCACCTCACTGCCCGGATCGGCGACCGAAACGACAATCTGCTGACGCAACCGCTCACCGAGGCGCTGCCGGCGAACACCACCACGGTGCTGGTTGGCCAGCACACGCCGGGCCACCCCGTACAGCCACAGCCGGGCCTCCCCGGCGACCGGAATGTCCTGCCGGCGACGCCACGCCACCAGGAAGGTCTCGGCGACGACATCAGCCGCGTCCTCCGGGTGGGCGACACGACGCAACGCGTACGCCAACAGCGACTCGAAATCCTCGGCGTACACCCGCCGGAAGCGATCCTCGTCATGCTCTGTCCCGGAGCTCACACCCACTCCATGTCCGGTGCGACCCCGACCGTGACAGGCCAGGACGGCTGAGCCTCAGCCCTCAGCCGTCGGCCAGCACCTCGGACAACGACGCCGGCACCAGCCCTCGCTCACGCAACCCCGCCAGGATGTGCGGCAACGCCTCGTCTGTCATCGCCGCGTTCGCCTCGGTGACATGCATGATCACCACCGACCCGGGGCGAACGTGGTCCAACACCGCCCGCACCAACGGCTTCCACGCCGTCGCAAACGGATCGCCGCTGACCACGTCCCCGTCGACCACCGTCACACCCAACGGCGCCAACGCGTCCAGCGCCGCCGCGTCGTGGCACAACCCGGGAAACCGGAAGTACCGGGTCTGCCGACCCCCGTACGGCGCGATCACCTCGAACGTCTTCGCCACATCGCCGGCCAGCTCGTCGACCGGCAACCGCGGCAGGTCGTAACAGTCGGCGGTGAACGCCGCGTGCCCGTAGGTGTGGTTGGCCAACTCGAAGCGCGGGTTGCCGGCGATCCGCCGGGTCACGTCCGGATACCGCTGCACCCACTTGCCGGTCAGGAAGAACGTCGCCGGCACCTGCTCGCGCTCCAGCAGGTCGAGGATGCGCAGGTTCGCGTACGACTTCACCTTGCCGGCCCGGAGGCTGGCCAGCATCCCGTCGGTCATGTCCGCGTCGAAGGTCAGCGCGACCTTGGCACCGGTGCGCGGGCCGTGATCCACCACCGGCGCCCTGGTCCCGGTCTGCGTCGCGCCCGGCACCGGGGGCGACGAGACGCTGGCCGACGGCACCGCCGGAGAAACACCCGTCGACGGCAGCGCCGACGAGGCGCCGTCCCAGGCCGGACCGGCCGGGGGCGACGAGGCCGACGACCCGACGAAGACCGGCCGGTCCGACGTCGGCACCCGAGACGCCGTACACGCGGCACCGCCGACAACGGCCACCGCCGCGAGTACGCCACACCACAACGGACGAAGCCGAGAGCGAATCACGCCGCCGATCATCCCAAACGCGAGCCATCTTCACCGCCCCGCACCCCCGCGCCGATCTTGCACTTCCGGTCGTCGGATTGAGCGGGATGCCAAATATGCCGCGACAGAAAGTGCAAGATCGGCGCGGGAGTGGCCCGGGACGACCCTGGGTGCGTCGATCATGGGGTTGTGGTGCCTGTTCTGGAGGCGTTAAGGATGCTTCGTCCACCACCACAACTCCATGATCGACGGGGCAGGGCAGGGCAAGGCAGAGCGCCCCGCCGGCAACGTCACGGTCACCGCGCGACAGTCACCAGGGAACGCAACACGGGTCCCCGGGCGACGGTGCGCCCGGGGACCCGTGGACCGCTCAGGTCACTTCGTGAAGGAGTCCTTCACGTTGCGGCCAGCGTCCTTGACGTTCTGACCGGCCTGCTTGGCGCGCGCGTCGCTCTGCTGGCTGGCGCCCTCGCCACGCATCCGCTCGTTGTCGGTCATGTCGCCGACGCGCTCCCTCGCGGCGCCGGTCATCTGCTCAACCTTGTTCTTTGCCTTCTCGGTGAAGCTCATCGCGCCTCCTCGGTCTGGCGGTTGTCCTCGTTCGCTTGCCCGGTTCCCGGGTGCTGAAACCGGCAGTGCCGGTTGGCACACCCGCTAAAGCGTCCTAGGAAGATAGGTAGTGGGAGGGTCGCCTGTCGGCCCCGCCCCGCGATGGTTAACTGACCGCATGGGAGAGCTCCTGCTGATCCGGCACGGCGAGACCACCTGGAGCGCCAGCCTGCGGCACACCTCGTACACCGACCTGGAGCTGACCCCCGACGGCGAGCGACAGGCCCGCACCCTGGCCGCGTTCCTGGCCGGCCGGCGCTTCGTCACGGTGCTGACGAGCCCTCGCTCCCGGGCGCTGCGCACCGCGCAGCTGGCCGGGCTCACCGTCGACGCCGTCGACGAGAACCTCAGCGAGTGGAACTACGGCGAGTACGAGGGCCGCACCACCGTCGACATCCACGACGACGATCCGCACTGGAACATCTGGACCGACGGCTGCCCCGGCGGGGAGTCCCCCGAGCAGGTGGGCGAACGGCTCGACCGGGTGCTGGCCCGCGTCACACCGCTGCTCGACCGTGGCACCGTCGCGCTGGTCGGGCACGCGCACAGTCTGCGGGTGCTCGGTGCCCGCTGGATCGGCCTGCCCCCGTCCGCCGGTGGGCGGCTACGCCTGGACACCGCCACGGTCAGCGCGCTCGGTCACGAACACGGCCGGCAGGTCATCCTGCGGTGGAACCAGCCGGCTCCTCCGGCGCCCGGGTCCGCGACCGACTCGGTGCCGTAGCGCTGATCTTCGGTGGCCGGTTCTCGTACGGCGTGGACAACACCACCGTCGTCCGGGTCGTGACGTTCGCCGACGTGCGGATCTCCTGGAGCACCCGCTCCAGGTCGGTGGGGCTGGCCACCCGCACCAGCAGCAGGTAGAAGTCCTCCCCCGCCACGGAGTAGCAGGAGTCGATCTCCGGCAGGTGGGCCAGCCGCTCCGGGGCGTCGTCCGGCTGCGACGGATCGAACGGCCGGATCGCCACGAACGCGGTCAGCGGCAGCTCCAACGCCTCGAACGACACCCGGGCGGCGTACCCCTTGATCACCCCGCGCTGCTCCAGCCGGCGGACCCGCTGGTGCACGGCGGACACCGACAGCCCCACCCGCTCGGCCAGGTCGGTGTACGACAGACGGCCGTCGGCGGTCAGCGCAGCGACGATAGCGCGGTCGATCTCCTCCACGGCGTGCAACCTACCGGTAAAACCGTCGCACGGCGACGAGGTACCCGAGTGGCGGGCCGCGGTGGGCCGTGGCGCGCCCACCGCAGCCCCACCACCTGCCCCTCGTCAGTCCCTGGCCAGCGCCCGGGAGATCACCATCCGCTGGATCTGGTTGGTGCCCTCCACGATCTGCAACACCTTCGCCTCACGCATGTACCGCTCCACCGGGTGGTCGGCCACGTAACCCGCGCCGCCGAGCACCTGCACCGCGTCGGTGGTCACCCGCATCGCCATGTCGGTGGCGAAGAGCTTCGCCTTGGCCGCCTCGATCGCGTACGGGCGGCCGGCGTCGCGCAGCCGGGCCGCCGCCAGGGTCAGCGCGCGGGCGGCGGAGATCTGGGTGGCCGCGTCGGCGAGGAGGAACCCCAGCCCCTGGAAGTCGATGATGGAGCGCCCGAACTGCTGGCGCTCCCGGGCGTAGGAGACCGCGTAGTCCAGGGCAGCCTGGGCCAGCCCGACCGCGCAGGCCGCGATGCCCAGCCGGCCGGAGTCCAGCGCGGACATGGCGATGGTGAAGCCCATCCCCTCGCCGCCGATCAACCGGTCGGCCGGCACCCGCGCGTCGTCGAAGGTGATCTGCGCGACCGGGGAGGCGCGCAGCCCCATCGTCCGCTCGGCCGCCTGCGGGGTGATGCCGGCCGTTCCCGCGTCGGCGAGCAGGCAGGAGATCCCCTTCGGACCGGGCCCGCCGGTGCGGCAGAAGACGTTGTAGAAGTCGGCCGTGCGGGCGTGGGTGATCCACGCCTTCGTGCCGGAGACCAGGTACGCGTCGCCGTCGCGATCCGCCCGGGTGGTCAGCGCCGCCGCGTCCGAGCCACCCTGCGGCTCGGAGAGGCAGTACGCGCCCAACAACTCGCCACCGAGCATGTCCGGCAACAGCTTGCGCTGCTCGTCGCTGCCGAACGCCGCCACCGGGTAGCAGGACAGGGTGTGCACGCTGACCGCCTCGGCGACCGCGAGCCAGCGGCTGGCCAGGATCTCCAGCACCTGGAGGTACACCTCGTACGGCTGCGCCGCGCCGCCGTACTCCTCGGGGTAGGGCAGGCCGAGCAGGCCGGCGCGGCCCAGCGTGCGCAGCACCTCGCGGGGGAACTCGGCGCGTTCCTCGAAGGCCGCGGCCTTCGGCGCGAGCTCGCCGTCGGCGAGCTCGGTGGCGAGACCCAGCAGGTCGTGGGCCTCGTCGGTGGGGAGGATCCGGTCGACAGTCATAGCGCGATGAGCTCCGTGGGGGTGGTGTTGAGCTGTTGCACGCCGTCCGTTGTGCAGACGACGATGTCCTCGATGCGGGCGCCGTGCCGGCCCGCCAGGTAGATGCCCGGTTCGATGGAGAACGCCATGCCGGCCTCCAGGGGTCGGTCGTTGCCGGCCACCAGGTACGGCTCCTCGTGCCCGTCCAGGCCGATACCGTGGCCGGTGCGGTGCAGGAACACGGGACCGTAGCCGGCGGCGGCGATCGGCGCGCGGGCCGCGGCGTCGGCCGCCGCGGCGGTGATTCCGGGCCGCACCGCCTCGACGGCGGCGCGCTGGGCGTCGCGCAGCACCGCGTAGTAGTCCAGGAAGTCGGCCGGCGCCGACCCGCCCGCCAGGTAGGTGCGGGTGCAGTCCGAGCGGTAGCCCGACGCCATGGTGCCGCCGATGTCGACCACCACCGGCTCGCCGACGCCGATCGGCCGGTCGGAGGTGCCGTGGTGCGGGCTGGCGCCGTTGGGCCCGGCCGCCACGATGACGAAGTCGACCGTGACGTGCCCGGCGGCGCGGATCGCCGCGGCGATGTCGGTGGCGACCTCGGCCTCGGTGCGACCGGGGCGCAGCCACTCGCCCATCCGCAGGTGCACCTCGTCGATCGCCGCGCCGGCCTCGGCGAGTGCCGCGACCTCCGCCGGGGACTTGCGGATCCGCAGCTCGCGCAGCACCTCCCCGGCGAGCCGTTGCGCGGCGTCGGGCAGCGCCGCGCGCAGGCCGAGGACCTGCTCGGCCCACATCCGGTCAGCGAGCCCGACCGCCGCGACCGGGCCGTCGAGGGCGGCGACGACCAGGGGGTACGGGTCGCTGCCGTCGACGTGGTCGACGATGCGCACCCCGGTGTTCGGGGCCGCCTCCGCCGCGGGGCGTTCCAGCCTCGGCACGATCAGTGTGGGCTCGCCCTCGGCGGGCAGCACCAGGCAGGTCAGCCGCTCCCCCGCGTGGGCGTCGTACCCGGTCAGGTAGCGCAGGTCCGAGCCGGGGGTGAGCAGCAGGGCGTCCAGGCCGGCGGCGGCCGTCGCGCGCTGCGCGGCGATCAGCCGATCCGGCGGATACAGCTCGTCGATTCCCACAGCGTCAGCTTAACGGTCGTTTGGGCAAACCCCATATTCACACCGACTGGTCGGAAATCCATCGACGTTGATTGACTCGGACAGTTAACACTCTTTAAGATTTGGCTGCCTCGAGGCCCACCCGTCCCTGCGTCCCCGCACCCCCCGCCCGCGACAACCCTGCGCGGGCGGGTGTCGTCCCCCGCCCACGGGAAGGCCCCCGATGTCCTCACCACTGCGCCGCGCCCTCGCCGCCGGCCTGCTCGCGCTCGCCACGGCCGGCGCCACCCTCACCGTCACCAGCGCCCCCGCGCAGGCCGTCGTGCTGCCGAACAACTTCAAGAGCGTCGGCTACATGCCCTCCTGGGCCGGAAACATCAACACCATCCAGTACAACAAGCTCACCCACATCAACTACGCCTTCGTCCTGCCCAACAGCAACGGCACACTGCAAGGGGTGGACGGGGCCCGGCTCTCCTCGCTGGTCTCGCAGGGGCACGCCAACAACGTCAAGGTCTCCATCGCCGTCGGCGGCTGGAACGACGGCAACGACTCGGCCTTCGAAACGCTCGCCGCCAACGCCACGAGCCGCACCAACTTCGTCAACAACCTGATCAACTTCGTCAACCAGTACAACCTCGACGGCGTCGACATGGACTGGGAGTACCCCGACCCGGGCGCCTCGGCCAACAACTACACGGCGCTCATGACGCAGCTCGGCAGCGCCCTGCACAGTCGCGGCAAACTGCTCACCGCCGCCGTGGTCTCCGAGGGCGGCAGCGTCCAGGGCGTCCAGACGGCCGTGTTCAACCAGGTCGACTGGCTCAACATCATGGCGTACGACGGCGGCAGCCCACACGCCAACTACGACTGGTCGATCAACAGCATCAACCTGTGGAAGGCCCGCGGCCTGCCCGCCAGCAAGGCCGTCCTCGGCATCCCGTTCTACAGCCGCCCCGTCTACTACAACTACTCGTACCTGGTCGGACTGGACCCGGCGAACGCCAACCGGGACTGCGCCACCATCGGCGGCAGCCAGCAGTGCTGGAACGGCATCCCGACGGTCAAGCGCAAGACGCAGTGGGCCCTCGCAAACGCCGGCGGCGTGATGAACTGGGAGCTGTCGCAGGACACCAGCGGCTCGACCTCACTGCTCAGCGCCATGTACGACACCATCATGGGCGGCACCACCCCGCCGCCGACCGGTCGTACCGGCCAGATCACCGGGATCGCCGGCAAGTGCGTCGACGTGGCCTCGGCGAGCACCGCCAACGGCGCCGCCGTCCAGCTCTGGGGCTGCAACGGCACCAACGCGCAGACCTGGACCGTGGCCAGCGACAGCACGCTGCGCGCCCTCGGCAAGTGCGCCGACATCACCAGCGGCTCCACCGCCAACGGCGCGAAGGTCCAACTCTGGGACTGCAACGGCAGCGGCGCCCAGGTCTGGCAGGGGCAGTCCAACGGCACACTGCGCAACCCGCAGTCGAACAAGTGCCTCGACGCCAGCGACAACAGCTCCGCCGACGGCACCCGGTTGCAGATCTGGGACTGCTTCGCCGGCGCCAACCAGCGCTGGACGCTCCCGGCCTGACGCCACGCCCGCAGAGTCCTCGGACCAGCCGGCTCGTAGGGCCCCCGGTCGACGCGAAGGCGTCAGCCGGGGGTCTGAGCGTGCTCACCGACCACTGTGAGCATCTCCTGCACCGAGCCGGCCGGGTCGGTGACCGGGAACTGCACGGCCCGCACCACCGCCGTCGGGTCCACCAGCAGGGTCAGCCGCTTGAACCGGGTCACCCCGCCCGCGCGGAACACCGGCAGCAGCAACCCCGCCCCCAGGCGACCGTCCTCATCGGACAACAGCGGAAACGGCAGTTCGGCGTACGCGGCGAAGTCGGCGAGCTGGTCGGGTCGCTGGGTGCTGACGCCGTACACCCGGGCACCGGCGGTGACGAAGTCCGGATGACGCTTGGCGTAGGTGGTCGACTCCAGTGTGCACCCCCGGGCACCGGGAATCTCCGCCCAACCGGGCGGGTAACCGTGCGTCCCCGGCGCGTACGCCCCGGGGAACAGGTAGAGGACCGTCCACGCGTCCGTCGCTGCCACCGCCACCGGTTGCCCGTCGGCGGCCGGCAGGACGACCTCGGGCAACCGCCGACCGACCAGGTCGTGCGCGCGGCGCGCCTCGGCCGAGCCGGCGTCGGCCGTCGCGGTCACGTCGCCGTCGCCCATCAGATGCCTCGTTCCCCAGTCCTGCAGCGCGATCAGCACCGGCAACAGCCCTTCGCCCCGCGCGGTGAGCAGATAGTCGTACCGCGGTGGGTGTCGTGAGTACGGCCGGCGCTCCAGCACACCGTGCTCGACAAGGGCGGCGAGGCGCTCGGTCAGCGCCCGCCGGCTGACGCCCAGCTCGCGTTGCAGCGCGTCGAAGCGGGTCGTCCCGCCGGCGACGTCGCGGACGATGAGGAACGTCCACCAGTCCCCCAGTACGCCGAGCGCCTGCGCGATGCCGCAGTCCGCATCGGCAAGATCCTCTCGCCGCACCGGCTACCTCCACTGGTCCCGTCCGACTATAGTCCGTTCCGGATTGGAACGCTCCGCATCGGCGGCCGGCAACGGTCCGCGCGTCCGTTCTCCTGTTCGAACGCCACCGGGAGCCATACCCTGGAAGCCGGGAGCCACCCGGACTCCCCCACCGGGAGGACCGACGTGGCAGCGAACCAGGCGAGCCGGGCGGCGACCCGCCGTCGCCGCCAACTGTGGGCCGGGGTCCTCGCACTCGTCGGCCTGGTCCTGCTGATCATCGGCGTCACCGTCGCCGACGGCGTCGCGGCCTGGGTCGAGGTGGTGGTCGCCATCCTGCTGCTGGTGACCAGCTACGTCGTGCAGCACCTGGCCCGGCGGGACACCGTCTACCGGCCCGACGAGCGACGCTGACACCACCGGCGGCCGGGCGTACGCCAGAACGTCGGACGGTTGTGCCAGGCTGTCCGGCGTGGCACACCGACCCCCGATCCTGCTGATCGACGCAGCCAGCCTCTACTTCCGCGCCTACTTCGGCATCCCGGAGTCGGTCGCCAAGGCCGAGGACGGCACCCCGGTCAACGCGGTGCGCGGCTTCCTCGACATGCTCGCCACCCTGATCCGGGTGCGGGGCGCCGACCGGATGATCTGCGCACTCGACTACGACTGGCGCCCGGCGTGGCGCGTCGACCTACTGCCGTCGTACAAGGCGCACCGGGTCGCCCCACAGGGCGGCGAGATCGTCCCGGACACCCTCTCCCCCCAGGTGCCGATGATCCTGGAGGTCCTCGCGGCGGTGGGCATCACCGCGGTCGGCGCGACCGGCTACGAGGCGGACGACGTGCTCGGCACCCTCTCGGTGACCCAGCCGGGCCCGGTCGAGGTGGTCTCCGGAGACCGGGACCTGTTCCAACTCGTCGACGACGCCCGACCCGTCCGGCTGCTCTACGTCGGGCGCGGCGTCGCCAAGCTCGACGACTGCGACGACGCCGCCGTGCGGGCCCGCTACGGCGTGCCGGCCGACAGGTACGCCGACTTCGCCGCGCTGCGCGGCGACCCGAGTGACGGGTTGCCCGGGGTGGCCGGCGTCGGCGACAAGACCGCCGCCCGGCTGATCGAGCGGTACGGCAGCATCGCCGGCATCCTGGCCGCGCTCGACGACTCCGACTCGTCCTTCGCACCGGGCCTGCGCGCCAAGCTGGTCGCGGCACGCGACTACCTGGGCGTCGCGCCGACGGTCGTCCGGGTCGCCCTGGACGTGCCCCTGCCGGAGCTGCCCACCGCGCTGCCGAGCGCGCCGGTCGACCCGGACCGGCTGCTCGAGCTCGCCCAACGATGGAACCTGGCCGGCTCGGCCCGCCGCCTGGTCGACGCCCTCGCCGCCCCCCGTGGGAACGCCACGACATCCGGGTAACCGAGTCGATCAACCCGGTCGGGGGACGAGCGGGCGAACGCGGGCGCCCGCACTTCCCCGCTCGTTACCGTCGGTTGAGGTGGACCGGACAGGTCCGTCGAGTCGAGCGGTTCCGCAGGAGATCCCGTGCACCTCGCCGCGCCGGAGCCCGGATCGCCACGGGCCAGCGGTCCGCCGGTGCGCGATCCGGAGGGCCCGCGCCGGGTCACCCTCCTCGAACTCTTCTTCGACCTGGTGTACGTGGTCGCGCTGGCGCTCATCTCCCGAGGAATGGTCCAGCAGCTCGACTGGCACCGAGCCGCCGAAGCACTGATCATGCTGGCCGCCGTCTGGTGGACCTGGACGATCACCACGCTGGTCACCGACCTGTACAACCCGGAACGCACCGAGATCAAACTGCTGATCAGCGCCGTCATGTTCGGCGCGCTGCTGATGACCACGGCGATCCCGGAAGCCTTCAACGACCGAGGGCTCGTCTTCGCCGGCACCTACGTGTCGATCCACCTGGGGCGTGGACTGTTCCTGATGCCGGCGGTACGCCGCGAACCGCAGACCCAGCGTCGGGCGGCCCGCATCTTCGTCTGGTTCGCGGTGTCGGCGATCCCGTGGCTCATCGGCGCATTCGTCAGCGGAGACGCCCGGATCGCGTGCTGGGCCCTCGCGCTCGCCATCGACTACATCGGCTTCCGCCTCGCGTACCCGGTGCCCGGGCTCGGGGTGGTGCCCGAGAAGCAGCGCAACGTCACCGCGGAGCATCTCTCCGAGCGCTACCAGCAGTTCTTCATCATCGCGCTCGGCGACGCCATCCTGACGATCGGCACCATGTTCAGCCTGGAGCACAACGAGGCCGAGAACATCGGGGCCTTCGCGGTGGCGTTCCTGACCACGCTGCTGCTCTGGCGGATCTACGTGCACAAGTCCGGCGAGCTGCTGCCGACCGCCATCCAGGCCGCCCAGTCGCCCAGCAAGTTCCTGTTCAGCGCCCCGTACACCCATCTGTTGATGATCGCCGGCGTGGTCACCACAGCGGCCGGCTTCCACCTGGTGCTGCACGAGCCGACCGGGCGGACACCGCCGGCCTGGCTGGCGGTGATCCTCGGAGGCCCGGCGCTGTTCCTGGCCGGCCGGGCCTCGTTCGAGTACGAGGTGTTCAGCCGGGTGTCCTGGTCCCGACCCGGTGGGGTGCTGGCGCTGCTGACCATCGCGCCCGCCCTGCTGTACCTGCCGCCGGTCTTCGCCTCCGTCGGCGGACTGCTGGTGCTGGCCGGCGTGGCCTACGCGGACTTCCGGCGCAGCCACGGCAAGCCGCCGGAGAAGCCCTCACCGCCGCACTGAACCACCCCGCCCCCGGTCGGCCGCGCCATTCACACCCGAATCGGGCCGGCCAGCAACCGGCCGGCGTCGGGCACGTACGGTTCGACACCCAGACCCGTGAGCAGTTGGTGCACTGTCGCGGTCGCCGCGGTGAGCACCGGGCGACCGAGACGGGCCTCCACCTGCGGCACCGCCGCCAACGACGGCAGCTGCACACAGGCGGAGAGGACCACAGCGTCCACGTCGGTCACGTCCAGACGACCGGCCAGCTCGACCAGACGCTCCGCGGGGATGCGCCCGACCGCCACGTTGTCCGGCTCGCAGAGGCTCACCGCGTCGGTCACCTGCACTCCGTACGCGGCGAGGTAGGCGGCGACCGTCGCGGTCAGCGGCGGCAGGTACGGCGCGATCAGGGCGACCCGGCGGGCACCCAACGCCCGCAGCCCGGCGACCAGCGCGCCGGCACTGGTCACCACCAGCATGTCGTGCCCGGCGCGACCGGCCGCGCGGCCCAACCGCCGCTCGGCCCGCTCGTGCGCGCCGGCGCCCTCGCACATCACCGCCACCAGACAGGCGTACGCGAGCACGTCGCAGCGGGCGTCGGCCAGCTCGGCGGCACACCGCAGGGCGGAGCGGTTCATCCGGGCCAACTCGTCGGCGGTCACCTGACGCAGCCGTACCCGGCTGGCGTGGGTGGTGAAGCGGACCGTCGGGTCGACGGTCTCGCGTCGGCGCAGCATCGCCGGTATCTCGGCCTCCATTGTGGTGTTGGAACTGGGCACCACCAGGCCGATGCGGTAGCCGCTCACACCAGCGCCCCGGCGTACCCCCGGACCTGCAATCGATTTCGGGCCCCTCCGGCCAGGCGCACCTGTAGGCCGAGCGGCGCGGCGGCGCGGCGGACGTCGTCCAGGTGCAGGGACCCGTGCCGGTCCACGGTGAGCACCGGCGGTTCCTCGAGGTCACCCTCCGGCGCGTGGAACGAGAGCAGGGTGACCGAGGTGGTGAGATAGCCGGGGTACGCGGCGCGGGCCGCGGCCTCGTCCCGGTGGACCAGCACCACCAGATCGTCGAGGTGGGCGAAGTCGGCGGCGAGGGCGCCCGCCTTCCAGTGCGCCGGCTCCTCCGCCGCGCCGGTGAGATGCCGGGACCGGTTCGCCGAGGTGATGTAGAGGTGATCCGTTCCGGTCTCGGCGAGCGCCCGCTCGAAGAAGGCGTTGGACGGGCAGGTCAGCCCTGGTGCGATCACCTGGGTGGTCCGCATCCCCTGGTCGACCTGGGTGAGGTGCTCGGGGAGCCGATCCGCCGCCGGCCCACGGAAGCCGAACGGCCCGGCCCCGTAGAGGGCGTCCATCAGCGCCCGCACCCGACCGACCGGCAACCGCGGCGAGATCCGCGTCCAGTCGAACATCCCGGGAATCCGGCCGATCGCTGTGGTGATGCTGCCGACCTGGTGCACCGGCCGGCCCTTGGCCAGGTTGACCCGGCGTACGGTGGCCGCGTCGGGACGCGTCACGATGACGTAGAAGTTGGCGAACGCCGCCGCGACGATCGCGCCGCCAGCAAGCGCGCGGGCCGCGACCGCGACGTCCTCGGGGCGGTCGATGTACAAGGGCGGTGTCGGGGCGTCCATGAGTCCTCCTCGGCGGGGCCGTGAGGCAGTTCTACGTCCACTCACCCTGATGACGGCGAGGTCGGTCGTCGATCCGATAGCCGACAGGCGCTACCCGGTGCGGGCGGCGGATGCCCCGGCGGTACACAACGGCGGACGGCATCGGCCGGATGGGGGATCCGGCGGGGGTCGTAGCACGCGACCGTTAGCCGCGCGACCCGATTGGGTACAACGGCTGCACCTCAGATCCACCACATACCTCAGGAGGCAGCGATGCGCGGCACCTCGATTCTCGGAGTCATCGTCGTGATCTGGTTGGTGATCGGCGCCATCGCCGGTGGCCAGCGCGGTTACTACAGCGGCGACGACACCAACTGCGCCGAGGCAGGCACCATCCTGGTCACCATCGTGGCCGGGCCGTTGAACTACATCGGCGCCAACCCGAAGGTCGACTGCAAGCTGCCGGAGCCTTCCAAGTAGGCGACACACGTATCCCGGCCCGTGCCCCGCAGTGGGGCACGGGCCGTCGCGTTTTCGAGACGCTGGGCGTCCCGCCGGCACCACCTACGTCGGCGAGGACGCGGGCTTCGCCCTTTCTGCGTACCGCCGAGACGATTTTCGGTCGCTGGAGGCGGTCGTTCGTGTCTGTCGTCGCGCACCACACACCGGCTAGGGCATCCTAGGAGGCTGGTTTGCAGCTCGACGGCGTTTGTCAGCGCCAGGGCCGGGAACGGCCGATGCCTCCAGTCAGCGAACGGGATCGGGAGCGTGGGCATGCAGATCGGCTACAAGTTGGCCGCGGAGGGGTACGGCCCGCAGGAGATCATCCGACAGGCCGTCCAGGCCGAGCGGGCGGGCTTCGACTTCGTCGAGATGAGCGACCACTTCCACCCGTGGCTGGACGCACAGGGGCACTCCTCCTTCACCTGGAGCGTGCTCGGCGCCATCGCGGCCAAGACCAGCACCCTGCGCCTGGCCACCGGGGTCACCTGCCCGACCGTCCGCTACCACCCGGCGATCATTGCGCAGGCCGCGGCGACACTGGCGTTGATCTCCGACGGCCGGTTCACCCTCGGGGTGGGCGCCGGCGAGCGGCTCAACGAGCACGTGGTCGGGCAGGGCTTCCCCAGCGTGCGGGGCCGACACGAGCGACTACGCGAGGCGCTGGAGATCATCCGGCTGCTCTGGCAGGGCGGCTACCAGTCGTACGAGGGCCGGCACCTGCAACTGGAGGACGCCAGGGTCTTCGATCTGCCGGAGACGCTGCCCGTGATCGCGGTGGCGGCCAGCGGTGAGGCGTCCGCCCGGCTCGCCGCCGAGTTGGGCGACGGTCTGTTCGCCACCGAGCCGGACGCCTCGATCGTCGAGCACTACCGCCGCGCCCAGGGTTCGGGCCCGCGCTACGCCGAGGTGCCACTGGCCTGGGCCACCGACGAGCAACAGGCGGTGCAGGCGGTGTTGCGGACGAGCCGATGGATGGTCACCGGCTGGAAGGTGATGAGCGAACTGCCGAACCCGGTCAACTTCGACGCGGCCAGCGCATACGTCGAGGAGAAGCACATCCGGCAGCTCTTCGCCATCGGCCCGGACCCGGAACCCCACGTCGCCAAGGTCCGGTCGTACGTCGAGGCCGGCTTCGACCACATCGTCCTGCAGAACGCCGGCCCCGACCCGGACGGCTTCCTCGACTTCTTCGCCAGCGACCTCTCCGACCGGCTGCGCGCGGTGGGTTGAGCCCCTTGATCAAGTGATGAGAAGTAGGTCGACAGCGGCGCCGGAACCTACTTCTCATCACTTGATCACGGCAGCGCCGGCAGCGCGTGGCGGGCGGCGGGCGGCGGGCGGCGGTGCACCGCCCGTCTGGACGATTGTCCGGACGGGCGGTGCACTCGGGATGGGCGCGGGTCTGTGTCAGCGGAAGCAGTGCGCGATCGGTACCTGGCTGCCCTCGCAGTTGGTCGGCTCGTTCTCGACCACCACGCTCTCATCGTCGATCTTGACCTGGGCGTGCATGCCGAAGATGCCGCCGGGCTTCACCGTCGACGCGTTGTGGGTGACCTTGCTGGTGTAGATCGCCACCGAGCCCGCGCTGGCGTAGATGCCGCCGCCCTGGGACGCGGCGCCGACAGCCTCGTTACGGGTCACGTCGCTGCCGCGGACCAGCAGGTTCGCCTTCTCGGCGTAGATGCCGGCCCCGAGGCCGTGGGTGGTGTTGCCGTCGATCACGCTGTCGTCGATCGGCGTCAGGCCCTTGACGGTCGAGACGCCGCCGCCGTTGACTGTGGACGTGTTGCCGCGGATGGTCATCGTGCGCATCACCAGCACCGCGTCGGAGTTGGCGGCACCGCCGCCGACCTGGGCGGTGTTGTTCAGCAGCTCGGTGTCGGAGACCTTCGTCCGGGCCGAGAAGCTGGCCAGCCCGCCACCCTGGCCGGCGCTGTTCTGGGTGAAGGAGACGCTCTCCACGTCGGCGGCACCACGGTAGTTGCCGAGCCCGCCGCCGTAGGCGTTGGCGCTGTTGCGGTGGAACTCCGAGCGCTTCAGCGTCAGCACGCCGCCGTTGAGCAGGCCCCCGCCCTTGCCCGCGGCACCGGAGGCGCTGTTGCCGACGAACGTGGAGTCGGTGACCACCATGTTGCCGTCGTTGAAGATGCCGCCGCCACCGCCCTCGGGCGACAGCGAGGTGCTCTGCGTGACGGTGACCCGTTCCACCACGGCGGTGGCGCCGTGCACCACGTGCACGCTGCCGCCCTCGATGGCCGAGCGGCCGTTGTGCAGTTCCACGTCGCGCAGGGTCAGCTCGCCGCCGTCGCGGACGGTGAAGAACCGGAACGCTGCGGCCTGGGCGTCCCGGGCGATGGTGGCGCCCGCGCCGTCGATCGTGATGGCCTGGTAGATCACCGGCAGGCCGGCGGTGTCGTCGGCCGGGTTGTGCGGCGGCGCGTCGGCGTCCCCGGGGGTCTCCGCGGCGTCGGCGGCCTCCCGTGCGTCGCGGATCCCGCCGTCGTACTGGTCGGTCTCGTGGAACGCCTCGGTGAGGGTGTAACGGCACTTGGGCGCGAGGCGGAGTTCGCCGCCGCCCTCGGCGTTGGCGGTTACCAGCGCCGCCACCAGCTTCGCGGCGTCGCACGGGACCGACACCACGCCCCGCTTGCCGGTGCCCGGGGTGGCCGGACCGGCCCGCTCGGCGTCGTCCTGGCCGGGTTGTGGAGCCCGTCGGTCGCCGTCGCGGCGGTCGTCGTCGGCCGCCGGGGTCAGCCGGGCCAGACCGGGGAGGGTGAGAGCGCGGTCGGCGGCGGCGGCCGCTCCGGCCGCTCCCACGACCAGGCTCCCCGCCAGCAAGCCACTGGCTAAGAACCATCGGGACCGCCGTCTGGGTCGGGTCGCGCCGTCTCCCTCTCGGTACGTGGACATCAACGGTGCCTACCTTCCTGCGTACGTGACGTGACCGCGCGCCGATTCGGGCGCGGGGGGCTCGACGTGTTCGCCGGCTACCAAACGCCACGATAGGTCCGCAATACGGACAGGAAGGTGTGAACGTGAATAGTGCCCTCTTTCATCTTCAAAGCTGTCAGACCGGCTTCGATGTCACCCGCCGACGTGGATACCGGGCCGACGCAGCGGGTCCCGTTCGGTCCGGCGGATGATCTCCCGCACCACCGGCGGGGTGTCCCCCCGACCCAGGATGAGGTAGCGCGCCAGGTGCGCGATCGGGCTGCCCTCCGACCACTCGAAGTGCGCGTGCGGCCGGACGCCGGTGGCGTCGCGCAGGGCCAGCAGGATCGCGGCGATCGCGTTCGGCGCGGCCGGGCTGTTGGCCCGCAGCACCCGGAAGCCGCCCACCTCGATCCCGTGCACGCGCAGCACCTGACTGAACTCCGACGGATCGACCACATCGATCTCCAGGAACAGCACGTCCGCGGCCCCGGGCACCGGATTCATCCCGCGCTGCGCCCGCTCCTTGAGCGTGTACTCCTTCACCGACCCCTTCTGTCGCTTGTTCGCGATCAGGTGCAGCTGCCCGTCGTGCGCCAGCGACTCGGTGATGAACCGACGGGCCGCCTCGTCGAACTCGATCCGCTCGGCGCGCAGCTCGGTGGTCCGGGTTACCCGGGAGACCAACGAGACCACGATGATGCCGAGGATGAACAGGGCGGAGATCGTGATCCCGTCCGGCTGTTCGATGACGTTCTCCAGCAGCGCGTACAGCAGCACCAGGGTCAGCACTGTGAAGCCGATCGCCGAGCCGCGCCGGTGGTGACGGGCCGCGGAGATCGTCACCGCCACCGCCCCGGAGACCATCATCGCCAGGATCCCGGTGGCGTACGCCCCGGCCTGGGCGTTGACGTCGGCGCGGAAGGCGATGGTGATGGCGACGCTGACGACGGTGTAGACGATCACCACGGGGCGTACCGCCCGCGCCCACTCCGGTGCCATGCCGTACGACGGTAGGTAGCGCGGCACGATGTTGATCAGCCCAGCCATCGCCGAGGCGCCGGCGAACCAGAGGATGAGCACGCTGCTCACGTCGTAGACGCTGCCGAACACCTCCCCCAGGTAGGTGTGCGCCAGGAACGCCAGCGCCCGCCCGTTCGCGCCGCCGCCCGGCCGGAACTCCTCCGCCGGAATGAGCGCCGTGGTCACGAAGGTCGTCGAGATCAGGTAGACCGACATGATCAACGCGGCGGTGCTGAGCAGCCGACGCGTGTTGCGGATCCGGGCGGCGAGCCGGGCCTGCTTGTCCGGGCCGTCGGCCGAAACCAGGGGCATCATGCTGACCCCGGTCTCGAAACCGGACAGCCCCAGCACCAGCAGCGGGAACGCCAGCACGGCGGTGAGCAGCACCTGGCCTGGCCCGCCACCGGTCGAGGTCACCGCGGCCGTCCAGTTCGACACGATGCCCGGGTCCTCGACGATCCGGGCCACCGCGACCACGACGATCACCGCGTTGAGCACCAGGAAGACCGCGACCAACGGGATGGCCACCACCACCGCCTCCCGGAATCCGAGCAGGAACACCCCGCCGAGGATGAGCAGCAGCACCACCGTCACCACGACCGGCACGAGGGACCCTGGCAGGACGTCGGGCAGGTACGGGTTCTCCAACAGGTGCACTGTGGCGTCGGCCGAGGAGAGGGTGATCGTGA
The DNA here is from genome assembly GCF_040607155.1 of Micromonospora sp. NPDC005324. Taxonomy (NCBI): domain Bacteria; kingdom Bacillati; phylum Actinomycetota; class Actinomycetes; order Micromonosporales; family Micromonosporaceae; genus Micromonospora; species Micromonospora sp. NPDC005324. The sequence goes on from NZ_JBEXGE010000006.1 coordinate 149,686, forward strand.
TGATCCAGGAGGTGGCCACGAAGCCGAGCAGCACGAGGACGAAGATCTTGCCCCGCCAGAACGGCAACAACCGTTCCAACATCGCCACCGAACCCTGACCGTGCGGGCTCTCGTGGGCCACCCGCCGGTACATCGGCAGCATGCCGAACAGGGTGAGCACGACGATCAACAGTGTCGCCAGCGGGGAGAGCGCCCCGGCCGCCACCGCCGCGATGCCCGGCAGGTACGACAGCGTGGAGAAGTAGTCCACGCCGGTCAGGCACATCACCTGCCACCAGGCGTGCCGACGGTTCTGCCCCTCGGTCGCCTCGGGGCCGGGCGGCTGCACCTGGTGCTGGAAGAGCCACCGGCGCAGCGGGCTGGCCGGCGGTGCCGAGCGGGCCGGGGTGGCCACGCGTTCGGGCACCACGACGCCCGGCCGGCCGCCCCGGTGTGGGCGGGCCGGATCGCGGGCCGCCCGCAGCGCCGGGTCCGGCCCGCTCGGCGCGTGGCGGCGCCCGCTCCAGCGTCGTGGTTTCGCCCGGTGCTCGTCACCCATCGCCAGTCCCACCCTCACAGGTCCTGATCCGACGGTAGGCGGTGCCCCGGTGCCCGATCGGCGGAACCGGGCACCTGTTCGGCCTGCTCAGGACAGGTCCGGGACGGCGAGCAGCCGGGCGAGCGCCTGTGGGTCGGCGACGGTCACCGTGGCCGCCGGGTGCCGGGGCCGCCCCCCGGGCACCAGCGCCGGCACCGGTTCACCGAAGCGCAGACAGATCCCGCCGGCCGCACTGCTGCCGAAGGTCGCACCGCCGTCGGCCAGCGACAGGTGCGGGCCGATCGCCCGCCACCAGCGGTACGGTCCGCTCACCTCGACGGCGGTGACGTTGTCCCGGTCGGTCCGCAACTGCCACGGCCCGTACCGGATGGTCAGGTCCCGTTCGGTGACGGCGACCCAGGCCGTCGCCGGGCGGACCCCCAGCAGGGCCAGCACCGGGCGGAACACCGGATCGAATCGGAACGGAAACCGCGCCGCGCCGCCGGTCATCGGGCGCCGGGCCGGGCGGTGGGTCGCGACACCGGGCCACCCGGCCGAAGGGGGCCGGGCCGCGCGGGGCGGGGGCGGGCGGCGGGCCGACGCCGGGCCAGGACGGTCATGGCGCGGGCGTACCCGATCCGAGCCCGCCGACACCCCCGGATCCGCACGCCGTCGACGTGACCCCCGTTCGGCGCTCCCCCACCGTCGGCCGACACCCCCCGGGCCGGCCGACGGTGGCAGACGGTCGACACCCCCCGGGCCGACCGGCTGTCCCCTGCGTGACCGACCCGACCTCGGGCTGCCACGCGGGGTGGAACTGGTGGGACGCGCCCCCGCGCTCCGCCGCCCCCCACGGGGCGGAGCGCGGGGGCCCCCCGTCCCGGTTACTGCAGGAACGCCCCGAGGGGCGAGAGCAGCAACCGGCCGAGCGCCGCGGCGTTGTCGTCCAACCGTGTGCGCTCACACTCGCGGGCGTCCGGGTCGTGCCGGCACCGCCAGATCTTCTGCGCGTTACGCCAGGCGACATCGCGGGTGTACTCGACCAGTTCCCCCTGGTACCAGTCGTCGATGTCGCCGTTGAGCATGTCGATGAGCAGCTGCCACCGCTCCAGGTAGCCCCGGCGCAGGCCGGGGATCTTGTCCGCGAAGATGTTGTTGATCTCGAGGTAGTCGTGGTGCTGGTCGCTGCCGTCGACCGGCTCAGACTCCAGGTGGTCGAACGTGGTCACCAGGGCGAACGGCAGGTCGAAGTTGATGTGCGCGTTCACCCCGGCCGCCGCCGACGGCAGCGGGCGGGCATCCGGCCCCTGCATCCGCTCGAAGAGGCACGACCACGCCTTCGGGGTGCCGGGGCTGGAGTCGGTCCACAACCGCATCGCGTCGAAGTACCGGGCGGCGAACTCGACGTCGAGCCGGGAAAGGAAGACCGGGTCGACGAAGCGGTCGTCGTACAGCCCGTCCAGCACGCTGCTGGTGATGGTCAGATAGAGCTTGTTGAAGTCAGCGAGGGGGCAACTGGCTTCCAACGGTGGCAGCCGGACCAACATGTCCTGGAGCTTGGTCAGGTGATCGACCACGGCCGGCACGTCCGCGGGATGATCGGCGAGCAGGTCGACGATGTCCCGGTGCACGGGCCCCCAGACCGGTTCGATCATTTCTCCTCCATCGTGGTCGGCGGCATCCCCCGTGCCGTCGTCGACGCGGCCCAGCCTCTCAGCCGACACCGGCCCGCCGGATCAGTAGAACGACGTATCCCGGCGCGCACACGCGCCGGGATACGTACGTCAGTGATCGGGTCGGTCAGCCCCGGTGGTTGCGCAACTGGATCGCGCTGGCCTGCACGCGGGTACGGACCTGGAGCTTGTCGAAGATGTGCGACACGTGCACCCCGATGGTCCGCTCGCTGATGAACAGCCGCTGCCCGATCTCCCTGTTGGTCAACCCCTCGGCGACCAGGGCGAGCACTTCCCGCTCCCGGACGGTGAGCGCCGCCAACTCGTCGTCGGACGCCTCGACGGGGACGCTGCGCGTGCCGGTGGCGCTGTCGCGCTCGTCCAGCGACACCCGGGCCCGCCCGGCGAGCTCGCGGATCTCCGAGGTCAACGGCACCGCGCCCAACCCCTGCGCCACCCGGTACGCCTCCCGCAGGAGCTTGCCGGCGGTGGCCACCCGGCTGCGCCGAGCCAGCAGCGCCTCGGCCTGCCGCAGCCGCGAGTAGGCCGCCGGGTAGGGGTGATTGCGTCGGTCCCACTCGGCGGCCGACGCGGCCCACAGCTCCGGGTCGCTGCCGTCGAGGCGGCTCACCTCTGCGGCGCACAGCGCCAGGAAGCCCTCCACCACCGAGCGCACCGGTCGGGCGGCACCGGCGCTCTTGCGCGCCACCCGCTCGGCCACGTCGCGCAGCCGGCGTACCGCCGTCGGGTCCACCTCCACCGTGCGGCTGGCGTGCGCCTCCGCCTCGGCGCGCAGACCGTGCCAGACCAGCGCGGAGAGAATCATCACGTCGTCGGAACGGCTCTCGGTGAGGCCGCGCTGCACGGCCTGGCGGGCCACGTCGTGCCGGCCCTCCCACATGGCCAGCCCGGAGCGCAGGGTGAGCAGCGGAATGACGTGTCGCGCCCCGCCGCCGGCGAGCAGTGTCGCCACCGCGTCGAGGTCCCGACCGGCGGCCTCGATGTCGCCGTAGCCCACCGACAGCCGGCACCGGGCCAACAGCAGCTCCACGGCGTCCGCACCGGACGGTCGGTGCCGCAGGGCCGCGGCCACCACCTTCTCCGCCTCGGCCCACTGGCCCACCCGGAACAGCCCGTTGATGGCGATGGCCAGCAGCCGGGTGCCCCAGGTGCGGCCCAGCCCCAGCTCGGCCACCCGTTCGGCGCCCCGCCGGGCCACCACCACGCCCTCTTCGAGGACGTTCAGCGGCCCGGTCAGCAGCTCCGCCAGGTGCAGGTACGCGCAGGCCACGTCCTCGGGCTGACCGGCACGCTCGGCGGTGTCGAGGGCGTCGCGCATGACCGCCAGACCGGCGTCCGGGTCTTCCAGGCAGGCGTCGCTGAAGCCCAACGCCGAACTGGCCAGCACCACCTCGGTGGCGGAGCCTTCCACGTTCTCGGCCAACGCCAGCGCCTCGCGGGCCCGCTCGCCGGCGTCGGCGTAGCGGCCCAGGTGCAGCAGCAGCTCGGCCAGGCGGGCGGCGGCGCTCGCCCGGTCCCGAGGGGAGCAGTCCGCGGCCTTCAACGCCCGCTGGTACTCCTCCTCGGCCAGCGCGGAGCGACCTGCGGCGGCCAGGTAACGGGCCCGGCGGATGTGCAGCGCACAGGTCGGCTCGCCACCCCGCAGCGTGGCCAACTCTTCCAGCAGGGCCAACGCGCGGGCGTGTTCACCACAGTGGTGGGCCGCCTCGGCGGCGTTCTCGAGCAACTCGACAGGGTCCACCGTCAGCGGGCCCGGCTCGGCGGCCAACTGCAACGCCGCCGACCAGTGCCGGTGCGCCTCGGCGTAACCGTGCAGCCGCTCGGCCTCCTGGGCGGCGGCCACCGCCGCCGGCAGGGCGCGCGCCGGCTCGCCGGCCAGCCGCCAGTGGTGCGCCAGCCGGGCCTGGTGCAGCTCACCCGGCGCCGTGGTCAGCGCCTCGGCGTAGCGGCGGTGCAGCCCGGAGCGCTCGGCCGGCAGCAGCTCGTGCGCCAGCACCTCGGCCACGAGGCGGTGCCGCAGCCGGTAGCCCTCGTCGGCGCCGACCAGCAGCCGGTGCGCCACCGCGGCCCGGGCCGCGGCGATCAATTCGTCCTCCGGCATCCGCAGCACCTCGGCCAGCAGCCAGTGCTGCACCGGCTCGACCCCGGCGGCCACCGCGTGCACCACGGCGTGCGCGTGCTGGGGCAGCGCGTCGACCCGGTCGAGGAAGATCTCCCGCAGCGTCTCGGACAGGCCGTCGCGGCCGTCGCGCAGATCCCGGGCCAGCTCCTCGATGACGAACGGGTTGCCGCCGCTGCGCTGCCACACCTGCTCGTCCGCGGCCAGCGGCCGGCCGACCACCGCGGCGGCGAGCGTCTCGGTGTCGGCCCGACCCAGCGGCGCCAGGTCGAGCACCCGCACCGTGCGGAGCCGACGCAGCTCGGTGAGCACCCGGCGCAGCGGGTGCGCGCCCTGCAACGACTCGGCACGGACCGCCGCCAGCACCGACAGCTGAAGATCACCAAGACCGGCGAGCAGGTAGAGCAGGAGCTGCCGGGTGCTGCGGTCGACCCACTGGAGGTCGTCGAGGATCAGCACCAGCGGGCGACCCTCGGCGATCAGGTGCAGGCCACGGGAGACCCGCTCCAGCAACGCGCCAGCGCCGTCCGGCCCGGCGGTCTCGTCGGCGAACATCTGCAACAGCCCCCGTACCGCCGAGGAGGTGCGGGCGGGCGAGGCGGACACCTCGGCGTCGAACCGCCGCAGCGCCTGCAACAGCGGGTGCAGCGGGGAGGCGTCGCCGATGTCCAGGCAGCTGCCGGTGAGCACCACGGCGCCTCGCTCCCGCAGGCGGTTGCCGATCTCGCCCAACAGCCGGGTCTTTCCCACCCCGCTCTCGCCGGTCAGGAAGACCGCTGCGGTCTGCCCGTGCGCGGCCTCACCGAGCAACGCGGACCGAACCGTCTGCACCAGCTCGGCCCGGCCCACGAGCGGTGCGGTGTCCACATCGCTGACCATGCCACGCAGCCTAATCACAGGGCCCCATACCGTTCTACGGCCGCCTACCGCTTGTGGTACTCCTCGCGTCGACTTTGCGACTAAAGGTTGCAGGTGGCCGACATACGTCGTTCGGCAGATCCCCTGTCGGCCCAGGAATGCCAATCTCCGGAGGTGATCAGGCAACAGCGGGGGAGAAAGGCCGGTGCCATACCCATGACCACCAGCATCATCGTCGACGCACAACGGACCGTCACCCCGCTCTGGCCGGTACCCCAGGAGCGGCGCATCGTCACCGTCCTCTTCGCCGACATCGTCGGCTCCACGGCCCTGGTGAACCGGCTCGACCCGGAGGACGTCCGCGCGTTGCAGCGGGCCTACTTCGACACCGTCGCCGGTGTGCTGCACCGCTGGCAGGGGGTGGTGGAGAAGTACATCGGCGACGCCGTGATGGCGCTCTTCGGCGCTCGGCACTCCGACGGCTTCGACGCGTACCGGGCGGTGCGCGCCGGGCTCGAGATCCAGGCCGCGCTGGACCGACGGCCCATGGTCGACGGCATCAGGCTGCACGTCCGGGTCGGTGTCGCCACCGGCGAGGTCGTGGTCGACCTGGGCGACGTCGTCACCGGCGGGCACGGCGTGGCCAGCGGCGCGGTGATCACCGCCGCGGCGCGCCTGCAGGAGTACGCCGCGCCCGGTGCCGTCGCACTCTGCGCGGCCACCGCCCGCGCCACCGCCGGCCTGATCACCCAGCGTCAGCTGACGCCGGTGCCGGTCGCCGGCCGGGTGCCGCCGGTGCCGGTCTGGCACGCCGTCGGTCCGGTGCGCCCCGGCGCCGACCGGCACGACGGCCCGTTGATCGGTCGACGCCGCGAACTGGCCACCATCCGCGACCAGGTGGGCGCGGCCATCCGGGACCGGACGCCACGCTGGATCTCCCTGGTCGGCCCCACCGGCAGTGGCCGCAGCCGGCTGCTGCACGAGCTGACGCGCGGGCTGACCACGGTGGACGGCCTGTCGGTCCGCTGGTGTGTGGCGACCTGCCAGCCGTACCCCGATCAGGTGTTGGCGCCGGTCGCGCACCTGCTCCGCGGCCTCGCCGGGATCCGGCACAGCGACGGCCCGGCGGCGGTCCACGACCGGCTCGTCGCCGCCCTGACGCCGCTGTTCCCGCCGACCAGGGTGGCCACCGCGGTTCCGGCGCTCCAGCGGATGCTGACCACTCCGGACGGCTCGGCCGCCGCCCTCGCCGGTGCGGCGATCTTCCGGGAGGTCCTGCTGCGGCTGGCCGCCCACCGGCCGCTGATCGTGGCCGTCGACGACCTGGACCGGGCCGCGCCCGCGGTGAGCCGGTTCCTGCACGCGCTGTTCGGCGCGGCGACGGAGCGCGGGCTGCCGCTGGCCCTGCTCACCGTGCACCAGCCGCAGTGGGCCGACACCCGGCCCGGCCCGGCCCGACAGATGACGATCGGACCACTGGCCACCGTGCAGTCCGGACGGCTGCTGCGCCACCTGCTCACCCGGGCCGGGCAGCCGGTGGCACTGGTCGACCGGCTGCTGCCGCTGGTGGGAGGCCGGCCCGGGCACGCGGCGGCGTACGTCACGTCGCTGGTGGACGGCGCCGACCCGGCGGCGCTCGCGCTGCCCGAGGCGGTGCGCCGGGCCGTCGGCGCGGAGCTGGACCACCTCGACGGTGAGCGGCGGGCGGTGCTGATGGCCGCCGGCACCCTCGGTGGTCTGATCTCCGGCGCGGCCGTGGACCGGGCACTCGGCTGGACGCCCGGCCGCTCCGCATCCGCGCTCCGCAAGCTGGTCGCCGCCGGGCTGCTGCTCCCCCACCACGCCGCCGGGTACGCGTTCGCCGCGCCCGCGCTGCGCCAGGTCGCCGCCGAACGGTTGCCCCGCGCCCTGCGGGCCGTCTTCCAACGTCGGGTCGCCAGCACGCCGCACCTCGACGCTGTGCACCGGGACGCCAACCAGCCCGACCACGCTGGCGTGGTCAACGGCTCGGCGGCGAGGAGCGTCGAGATCGTGCGCCTCGACACCGTTGGCGCTCGGACCGGCCGCCTCGACGCCGTCTTCGCGGCGCTGGCCTCGGCGGGGCCGGGCGGTGCCACCGGCCCGACCGGGCTGAGGCGAGGTGGTCCCACCCCGACGATGGCCACCCGCCCCGCCGCGTCGGGTCCCGACGCCAACCGTACGGCAGGCCCACGCCAGCTCCGAGCCGTCGCCTCGCCGGGCGACGTACCGCCGACGCCGGCCACAGCGGCGTCCCGACCCCGGCGCCGTGCTGGCGGCGACCGATTCCGGGACGTCGGACGGCCCGCAGCGCCGATCCGCCGCACGCCGACGAGTTCGGCCGGACAGTGGACACTCGCGGACGCCGGCAATCCGCCAGGCGTGGTGCGCGCAGTACCCCGCCCACCGTTGATCCGCCCACTAGACGGCCTACCCGCCTCCGCCTAACACCCACCCACCCCCGCCCGCACCTCGCCCAGCCCTACCCAGCCCCGCCCCGCCCCGCCCCCGCCCGCAGCCCGCCCCGCCCCGCCCCGCCCCGCCCCGCCCCGTCGATCATGGAGTTGTGGTGGGTGACAAATGCCTTGGCAACCAACAAGTCGGGCACCACAACTCCATGATCGACGGGGTTGGCCGGCGATGTTGCACATGCTGTCCTGGCATAAGCGGCATCCCACTGATATCGACAACCGAAAGTGCAAGATCGGCGCGGTGGCGGGCGGCGGGGTGGGGGTGCCTAGGGTACGGACGCTGAGGCCAGTAGTGCCGCGGTGGGCAGCGCGAGCAGGCCGTCGGGGCCACGGTAGCGGGCGGTCAGCTCGTCGTACGCGGCACGAATGCGGGTGATCATGGCAGCCGGCTGGGCCTCCATCACCAGACCTGGCTTGCTGATGCCGTTGGCAGGGCCGCTCCACCAGGCCTCCGGGTCGGTGCGGTGCGCCCAGGTGATCGTGTCGCAGCGCACGTCGCTGAGCCCGGCCTGATCCATCAGGCCCGCCAACCCATCGGGGGTACGCGGGAAGTCCCGGTCGGCGTCCACGGTCGGGGCGGCGGCGCGACCTTCGACGCCAGCCGCGTCGAAGACCTCGCCCCAGAGGCTCTGCGCCTCGGGCGGGGGGTGCGGCCACACGGTGACAGCGACCCGACCGGCGGACCGGACGACCCGTCGCAGCTCGGTGATCGCGGCCAGCGGATCGCCCACGTGATTGATCACGAAGTTCGCCACGGCCGCGTCGAACGACCGGGAGGCGAACGGGAGGTGCGGCAGCGCCGCGAGGCGGACCTCGTCGGCGGACGGCACGCGGTCACGCGCCAACTCGACCATGCTGGGCTCGGCGTCGACGGCGACGACGGTGGCGCCGCGAGCGCACGCCACAGTGGCCACGGTCCCGGAGCCGGTGCCCGCGTCGAGCACCCGAGTGCCCGCCCCGACGTCGGCGGCGTCCAGCAACACTGGTGCGGGGTATGCGCAGAGCGCGGCGAGACTGCTGTCGTACGCTCCCGCGCGCCCGGCCCAGCGCGACCGCTCATATTCGTCGAAGGTCGTCGTCGTCACCGCCAGGCCCCCTTCGAAGATCTTGATGGTGGCGCCACGATATCGAACGAGGCGCATCCGGCGGTGCCCCACGCGGTGGTGAGCCGGTGGTCAGTGGGAGCGGCTGATCCGCTCACCAGCGGCGACCAGGATTGGTCCGTCATGCTGCTACGGGTCCTCGGCACCGCCACGCCCCCGCGCATCGGCGCCAGCGCCCGCTGAGCAAGGTCGGCACGTCCCCGACCCGGTCTGGCCGTCGCCGAACGGGCGCTCAGCCGGCGGCCAGGAAGGCCAGCACGCGCGGCCAGGCCGATGCGGTGGCGTCCGGGGAGTGCTCGGTCAGGTCCGGGTCGCTGAACAGATGGCCCACGCCCGGATAGCGGAAGACCGTCAGGTCGGCGCCGGCCTCGGTGATGGCCTGCTGCCACTCGTCGACCTCGTCCGGCGCGTCGTACGGGTCCGGGTCGGCGAGGTGCAGCTGCACCGGCAACCCCGGTCGGACCGCGTCCGGGGCGCCACCGGTGCCGTGCAGCAGGAGCAGCCCGGCGGCGTCGGGGCGCTCGGCCAACAGCGCCCCGGCCACACCGGCCCCCATCGAGAAGCCGGCGAGGACCGTCTCCGGTGGCAGGTCACGCAGCGCGGCCCGGGCCCGGTCCAGCACCACCTCGTGGCCGACCTTGTCGAGCAGCGCGAAGCCCTCCTCGACAGTGTCGGTGGCCGGGACGCCGTACAGGTCGGGCGTGCTGACCTGGTGCCCGGCGGCGCGCAACCGGTCGGCGGCGGCGCGCACGGCGGGCCGCAGCCCGTACACGGAGTGGAACAGCACGACGTGTCGCATCCGGTCATCCTGCCGCAGCCGACCGTGCACCCGGGGTGGCCACGCGGGGTGGGTGTCAGACCAGTGCCGCCAGCCGCGCGACCAGGTCCGTCGGTGGCGGCATCGCGGCGATCTCGCGGCTGACCTGCGCTGCGGCGGCACGCAGTCGCTCGTCGGTGAGCAGCTGGCTCAGCGCCCGCGCGGTGATGTCCCGGGGGCGCAGCGCCAGGCCGGCGCCCCGGCGGGCCACCAGCTCGGCGTTGTGCCGCCGGTCCCCCGGACCCGTGGTGGCCAGCTGGGGCAGACCGGCGGCGAGGGCGCCGAAGGCGCTGCCCGCACCACCGTGGTGCACCAGCGCCGCGCTCGCCGGCAACGCCTCGTCGAGCGGGATCCAGTCGACCACCCGCACGTTGGCGGGCAACGAGCGGGCCGACCGCTCGTCGGGGCGGACCAGCACGATCTCGGCGTCCACCTCGGCGGCGGCGGCCACCACGGCGGGCATCGGCCCCCGGTCGCCGGGGCCGGTCAGGGTGCTGCGAGTGACCAGGATCCGGGGGCGCTCACCCGGCTCGCGCAGCCAGGCCGGCAGCTCACCGCCGCCGACGTAGGACGTGTAGCGCATCGGCCAACCGCCCTGGGTGGCAAGGCTGGGTGGGGCCACGGCGAGGGCGGCGGCCGGCGCGGGCAGCTCGGTGAGGCCGTGCCGGCGCAGCGCGGCGCCGAGTCGGGCGACGGTGGCGCGGACCAGGTCCCGGCCGTCGAAGAGGGCGTTCTCCTGGCGTACGGCCGGCACGTCGAGCCGCGCGGCGGCCACCGCACCGGCGACAGCGAACGGCTCGTACAGCACCAGATCCGGCCGCCACTGGGTGGCCAGCGCGACCACCGGGTCGGTGAGCTGGTCGTTGAGCGCGCCGAACAGCAGGCCGGCGCCCCGGGTGCCGGCGGTGCCGGCCATCTCCGCCCGCGCGATCAGCGGATGACGGGGAAAGACCCGCAGCGCGATCCGGCCGAAGTCGAAGCCCGGGGCGATGTCGTGCACCGGCAGACCGGCGTCGGCGGCGGCGAGAGCTCCGCCGCCGGTGGCCACCAGCACGTCGTGGCCGGCGTCGCGGAGCGCGACCGCGAGCGGCACCAGCGGGAAGACGTGACCGACGAGCGGGGCGGAGACCACCAGCACGCGCATGGGCGCGATCCTATGTCGACGACGACATCGAGGCAGGCCGCTGGTCGACGATCCGGCGCATCTTCCCCATCGACCGTTCCACAGTGTCGGGGGCGAGGACGTCGACCACCACGCTCACGCCGATGGTGTTCTTCACCAGCTGAACCAGCAGGTCGCCGGACCGCTCGGCGGCGTCCACGTCGACGTCGGCCCGCCGCTCCACCCGCACCGTCAGGGTGTCCAGCCGGCCGTGCCGATCCAGGACACACTGGAAGTGCGGCGAGAGCTGCGGGGTGCGCAGGATCAGCTCCTCGATCTGGGTGGGGAAGATGTTCACCCCACGCAGGATCATCATGTCGTCGGTCCGGCCGGTGATCTTCTCGATCCGGCGCATCGGCCGGGCGGTGCCGGGCAGCAGCCGGGTCAGGTCGCGGGTGCGGTAGCGCACGACCGGCATCGCCTCCTTGGTCAGGGAGGTCAACACCAGCTCACCCCGCTCGCCGTCGGGCAGCACGGCCCCGGTGACCGGGTCGATGATCTCCGGGTAGAAGTGGTCCTCCCAGAGGTGCAGCCCGTCCTTGGTCTCGACGCACTCGGTCGCCACGCCGGGGCCCATCACCTCGGAGAGCCCGTAGATGTCGACGGCGTGGATGTCCAGCTGCTGCTCGATCTCGCGGCGCATGTCCTCGGTCCACGGCTCGGCGCCGAAGATGCCCACCTGTAGCGAGGTGGCACGCGGGTCGATGCCCTGACGGCGCATCTCGTCGACGATGGCCAGCAGGTAGCTGGGCGTGACCATGATGACCTCGGGCTCGAAGTCGCGGATCAGCATGACCTGACGCTCGGTCATGCCCCCGGAGACCGGGATGACCGTGCAGCCCAGCTCCTCGGCCCCGTAGTGCGCGCCCAGGCCGCCGGTGAAGAGCCCGTAGCCGTACGCGACGTGCACCCGGTCGCCGGGACGGCCGCCGGAGGCGCGGATCGACCGGGCCATCAGCCGCGCCCAGGTGCGCAGGTCGTCGCGGGTGTAGCCGACCACCGTCGGCCGCCCGGTGGTGCCGGAGGAGGCGTGCAGACGGGCGACCCGCTCCCGGGGTACGGCGAACATGCCGAACGGGTAGTTCTCCCGCAGCTCAGCCTTCCCGGTGAACGGTAGGCGCGCCAGGTCGTCGAGATCCCGGCAGTCGTCGGGGTGCACGCCGGCCGCGTCGAACGCCCGGCGGTAGTGCGGCACGTTGTCGTACGCGTGCCGCAACGACCAGCGCAGTCGGTCACGTTGCAGGGCGCGCAGCTCGTCGATGCCGGCGCGCTCGATCGGCTCCAGCTCCTCCGGACGAGGGGTGCGGTCCTGCATCGGCTGCCTCCTTGGCGCGGCGGTCCCGGTGGGGCTGCGGGTACCGTACGCCCGCTGTCGCCCGGACCGGCGGGTCGGTCAGCGGGTGGCCGGCAGCCGGTGCAGGGCGTCGACCAGCGGCGCCAGCTCGGGGGTGGCCTCCGCCTGGGCGAGCGCGTCGGTGAGCACCCGGTCGTGGGTGGGTCGGGTCTGGGCGAGCAGCTCGAAGCCGGCCGGGGTCAGCTCGGTGTAGATGCCGCGCCGGTCGTCGGCGCAGAGGATGCGGGTGAGCAGCCCCCGCTGTTCGAGGCGGGTGACGAGCCGGGTGGTGGCGCTGCCGGAGAGCGCGGCGGCGCGGGCGAGCTGGCTCATCCGCATGTGCCAGCCGTCCTGCCGGGAGAGCGCGTCGAGCACCGTGTATTCGACGACGGAGAGGTCGTGACCGGCCTGCAGGGCCCGCTCCAGGGATGTCTCGATCAGCCCGTGCAGGGCGGCGAGGGTGCGCCAGCCCTGCGCGCGGATCTCGACCGCGTCGTCGGCGATGCCCATGCCGGCCTCCTGCGTGTGATCTGAACGGACCCCAGGCTACCACGCTTGCGCCGATATAAAGCGCGTGCAAGTATTTCGTTGCTGGCGCGCGTAGTTGCACGCGCCGCATATCTGACCTCTCCCGATGGGAAGACCATGTCCGTACGCCACAAGTCCCTGCCGCCCGGCCTGATCGCGCTGGCCATCGGCGCCTTCGGCATCGGACTCACCGAGTTCGTGATCATGGGGCTGCTGCCCGAGGTGGCCGCCGACTTCGCGGTCACCGAGCCGGTGGCCGGCTGGCTGATCTCCGGCTACGCGCTCAGCGTGGCCGTCGGCGGGGTCGCCCTCACCGCGGCGGTCACCCGCCTGCCGCGCAAACCCGTACTGCTCGGCCTGATGGTGCTCTTCATCATCGGCAACCTGCTCTCCGCCGTCGCCGGCGACTACGCCGTGATGATGGCCGGCCGGATCGTCGCCGCGCTCTGCCACGGCGCGTTCTTCGGCATCGGCGCCGTGGTCGCCGCCGGGCTGGTCGCACCGGCCCGCCGGGCGGGCGCCATCGCCATGATGTTCGCGGGCCTGACCATCGCCAACGTGCTGGGCGTGCCGTTCGGCACCTTCCTCGGGCAGCACTTCGGCTGGCGGTCGACGTTCTGGGCGATCACCGCCATCGGGGTGGTCGCGCTGATCGGGCTGGCCCTGCTCATTCCGGCGGGCGACACGGCCAACGCCGACCGCCCGGCCGGTGGGCTGCGCGGCGAGTTGCGTGCCTTCACCCACCCGCAGGTCTGGCTCTCCCTGGTGATCACCATTCTGGGCTTCGGTGGGATGTTCGGCGCGTTCACCTACATCGCCTACACGCTGACCGAGGTCAGCGGTTTCGCCACCAGCACGGTGCCGTGGCTGCTCGTCCTCTTCGGCGTGGGACTCTTCGCGGGCAACCTGCTCGGCGGCCGGGCGGCGGACAGGTCACTGTCGCGCACCCTGGTGACCGTCCTGGCGGTGCTCACAGTGGTGCTCGTCGGCTTCGCGCTGACGGCCACGAACCCGGTGCTGACCATCGTCGCGCTGGTGCTGATGGGTGGGTTCGGCTTCGCCACAGTGCCGCCCCTGCAAATGCGGATCATGCGGTACGCCCACCAGGCGCCGACCCTGGCGTCCGGGGCGAACATCGCGGCGTTCAACCTCGGCAACGCGTTGGGCGCGTGGATCGGCGGGGTGACCATCGCCGCCGGACTCGGCTACACCTCGCCGATCTGGGCCGGCGCCGCACTCACAGTCATCGGTCTGGGCGTGCTCCTCGGCGCGCTGCGGCTGGCCCGCCGCGACGAGCCGGCGCGGGCCGACGCGAGCCTGGTGGACGCCCCGGTCTGACCTCGCCGGGAGGAGGACGCCGGGCCGGGCGGATGCCCGCCCCGGCGTCGCTCTGATCATCGCCCTGCCATCCTCTCGCAATTGCAAAAGATGTGCAACAAGGTCTGGACAACGCGCTCGTGCGGTAACTAGCCTGATCGCTATGACTCCTTACATCATGGATCCCTGGGCCTGGCAGGAGAGCTGGGACCGTCAGCAGGAGGCCTACCTCCCGGACCGGGAGCAACGGTTCACCGCCATGCTCGACACCGTCGACGCGGTCCTCGACGGCCGACCGCCACGCGTGCTCGACCTGGCCGGCGGCACCGGCACCATCTCGCTGCGGACCCTGGCACGCTTCCCCGCCGCCGAGACCACACTGGTCGACCTCGACCCGGCGCTGCTCGCCATCGCCGGCGCCTCGCTGGCCGACCGGGCCACCATCATCACGGCCGACCTCGGCACCCCCGAGTGGCGCTCCACGCTGCCGCACCAGGAGTACGACGCCGTCCTCACCGCCACCGCCCTGCACTGGCTGCCGGCCGAGCGGCTCGGGCAGCTCTACGCCGAACTGCGCGAGGTGCTGCGACCGGGCGGCGTCCTCGTCAACGCCGACCACATGCCCGACGACACAGTGCCGGAGCTGACCAAGCGGCTGATGGACCGGGCCCGGGACCGGCGCAACGCCCGGTACGCCGCCGGGTCGATGCTGTCCTGGTCGGACTGGTGGGAGCGGGCCGGCGCCGACCCGACGCTCGCTCCGCTGGTCGCCCGGCGACGCGCCATCTACCCGACCGGGCACAGCCCCGAGTGGAACCCCCCGGTCTCCTGGCACCTGGCCGCGCTCACCGCGGCCGGCTTCAGCGAGGTCGGCACGGTCTGGCGAGGAGGCCCGGACGCCGCCGTCGCGGCAGTGCGCTGACGCCGCTGTCGCCGGCACTACGCTCAGGAGTCGTGCCAGAGCCGTTCGAGCCGCGTACCGACCCCGACGTCGACCTGCGCGTCCCCGCCGACCGCGGCGAGCTGACCGCCCGCCCCGCGACGGTCCTCGCCGCGATCGCGGCCGGCGGGGTGCTCGGCGCGTTGGCCCGAGCCGGCCTGCAACACGCCTTTCCGCACCCACCGAGCGGCTTCGGTTGGGCCACGTTCACCATCAACACGTTCGGCTGCCTGCTGATCGGCGTGCTGATGGCAGTGCTCGGGCACCTCGACGGTGGACCCCCGCTGGCTCGCCCGTTCCTCGGGGTCGGGGTGCTCGGCGGCTTCACCACCTTCTCCACCTACGCGGTCGACGTCCAGCAGGCGATCGTCGCGGGCGCACCGGGCACCGCGCTGGCGTACCTCGCCGCGACGCTGCTCGGGGCGCTCGTCGCGGTCGCCCTGGGCGACGCCGTCACCGCCGGGCTGCTGCGTCGGGCGATCCGATGACCGTGCTGCTCATCGCCCTGGGCGCGGTCGTCGGCGCGCCGCTGCGCTACCTCACCGACCGGGCCGTGCAGTCCCGGCACGGCTCGGCGTTCCCCTGGGGCACGTTGCTCGTCAACGTGGTCGGGTCGCTGCTGCTCGGCGTCCTGGTCGGGTGGCCGGCCGGCCCGGCGGTCAGCGCGGTGCTCGGCACCGGGTTCTGCGGTGCGCTGACCACCTACTCCACCTTCAGCTACGAGACGCTGCGGCTGACCAGGGGCGGCCATCGGCTCCTCG
The DNA here is from genome assembly GCF_040607155.1 of Micromonospora sp. NPDC005324. Lineage (NCBI taxonomy): Bacteria > Bacillati > Actinomycetota > Actinomycetes > Micromonosporales > Micromonosporaceae > Micromonospora > Micromonospora sp. NPDC005324. The sequence continues at coordinate 165,324 of NZ_JBEXGE010000006.1, forward strand.
CGCTGGCCAACGTGCTCGGCAGCGTGGCCGCCGGGCTCGCCGCTGCCACCGCCGGCTACGCAGTGGCCCGCGCCCTGAGCGGCTGACCGCACACCAGCCGCGCCACGTCCGATTCCATCCCCACCAACGCCTGGACCAGGGCCGACCCACCACACACCGGGGGTATATACGCGGGGTATACCCTGGGTGTAGTCTGCTGGCATGAGCGTGCCACTGACCCTTCTCGGTCTCCTCGAACGCGAGCCCAGCCACGGTTACGACCTGAAGCGCGACTACGACGCCTTCTTCGGCCGGGGCAAGCCACTGCCGTTCGGCCAGGTCTACTCCACCCTCAGCCGACTGGCCCGCGACGGCAAGGTGGTGATCAGCGACGTCGCCCCCGGCTCCGGCCCCGACCGCAAGCGCTACATCATCACCGACGTCGGCGCGACCGAGGTCGAGCAGTGGCTGACCCAGCCGGTCGACCCGGAACCACACCTGCAGACGGTGCTCTTCGCCAAGGTCGTGCTCGCGCTGATGCTGGACCGCCCGGCCGCCGAGTACCTCGACACCCAGCGCAGCGCCCACCTGCACCGGATGCGTGAGCTGACCGAGATCAAGCGCGCCGGCAGCCTTGTCGACGCGCTGCTCGCCGACCACGGCCTCTACCACCTGGAGGCGGACCTCCGGTGGATCGAGATGACCGGCGCCCGACTGGACGCCCTGCGGAAAGAGGTACGACCGTGAGCGTCGTGATCGAAGCGCGTGACGTGGAGTTCTCCTTCGGTCAGACCCCCGCCCTGCGCGGCGCCAGCGTCGCCGTGGAGGCGGGCGAGATCCTCGCCGTCATGGGCCCCAGCGGCTCGGGCAAGTCCACCCTGTTGCACTGCCTGGCCGGCATCCTGGTGCCCGACTCCGGCGAGATCCTCTTCGACGGGGCACGGGTGCACGCCATGGCCGAGACCGAACGCAGCAGCCTGCGCCGGGACCGGTTCGGTTTCGTGTTCCAGTTCGGTCAACTCGTCCCCGAGCTGACCGCTGTGGAGAACGTCGCGCTGCCGCTGCTGCTCAGCGGCGTACACCGCAAGCAGGCGCTTCCCAGGGCGGAAGCCTGGTTCGCGCGCCTCGGGCTGGACGGCCTGGAGCAACGGCGCTCCGGTGAGCTCTCCGGTGGGCAGGCGCAACGGGTGGCCCTGGCTCGCGGCCTGGTCGCCGAGCCGCAGGTGCTCTTCGCCGACGAGCCGACCGGCGCGCTCGACTCACTCACCGGCGAGCAGGTGATGGACCTCCTGGTCGGCGCCGCCCGCGAGCAGGGCACCACAGTCATCCTGGTCACCCACGAGCCGAGGATCGCGGCGTACGCCGACCGCGAGGTCATGGTCCGCGACGGGCGCGTGAACGCGCCGGACCGGATCACGTCGTGATCCGCTTCGGGCTCCGCCTCGCCGTGGCCGGCGGCCGTGAGGCGCTCACCCGCCTGGTCGTCATCGCCGCCGCCGTCGCGATCGGCAGCGGGCTGCTGCTGACCACCCTCGCCGGGGTCAACGCGGTCGACGCTCAGCTCACCCGGTACGCGTCGGTGTATCCCAGCGCCTCGGCCGGCGGCGACGCCGACCCGCTGTGGTGGTCGACCCGGGACGACTACTTCCGCGGCGAGCAGATCATCCGGATCGATGTGGCCGCCACCGGTGCGAACGCGCCCACCCCGGCCGGCATCCCGACCACTCCCGGCCCCGGTGAGTTCTACGCCTCGCCCGCGCTGCGGGACCTGTTGGCCGCGCAGCCGGCCGACCAGTTGGGCGACCGTTACCCGGGGCGTGACCTCGGCGCCATCGGCCCGGCCGGGCTGACCTCACCGAACGTCCTGCTCGCCATCGTGGGCGGCACCCCGGACAGCGTCGGCAAGCTGCCCAACGCCAGGCAGGTCAACGACCTCGGTGACAAGCCCGCGCTTCCCGAGGCCACTGTGAACCTCATCCTGGGTGTGATCGCCGGCGGGTTGCTGTTCCCGGTGCTGATCTTCATTGGCACCGCCACCCGGCTCAGCGCCGCCCGCCGGGAGCAGCGTTTCGCCGCGATGCGCCTGGTTGGCGCGACGCCCCGACAGATCTCGATGGTCGCCGCCGTGGAGGCGGCCGCCGCCGCCGTCGCCGGCACCGCCGTCGGCTTCGGCCTGTTCTACGCCTTCCGCGACCCGCTCGCGAGCATCCCGTTCACCGGCATGCCGTTCTTCCCCAGCGACATGTCCCTCGGGGTGCTGGACGTCCTGATGGTGGCGCTCGGCGTCCCGGCCGGCGCGGCGCTGGCGGCCCAGGTCTCGCTGCGCCGGGTCCGGATCTCGCCGCTGGGAGTCACCCGGCGGGTCACCCCCCGGGCGCCGCGCGCGTACCGACTGATCCCGATGGTGCTCGGCGTCGCCGTGCTGTTCTTCGCCATCGGCTTCCGGCCCGAGACGTCCGACGGCCAGGCGGCGGTGTTCCTGCCCGGGCTGCTGCTCATCATGGCCGGTCTGGTCTTCGCCGGCCCGTGGTTGACGATGGTCGGCGCCCGGGTGATGGCCCACTACGCCAACCGCCCGGCGACGCTCATCGCCGCGCGACGCCTCGCCGACAACCCGAAGGCCGGCTTTCGGGCGATCAGCGGCATCATGCTCGCGCTCTTCGTCACGAGCGTGTCCGTCGGCGTGATCACCACGATCGTCGCCAACCGCGGCCCGGCACCCACCGGCTCGACCGACGCGGGCACTGTGACCACCGTCTTCGACGAGGGGGCAGCGTCGGTGCCCGACCCGCTCCTCGCCGAGCTGCGGGCGATCACCGGGGTGCGCTCCGCGACCGCCATCCGGGAGAACCCGGTGGTGACCGACTCCGGCGAGGTCGGGGTGATCGCGTGCACCGACCTTCCGAGCGCGTACGGCCGGTGCGCCGACGGCGCGAGCGTCATCGAGGTGCCGTTCGGCCTCAGCCGCTGGCGGGAGTCGGCGTCGTCCGCGACGGTCTGGCCCGCCGCGTCGCTCACCCTCGACGAATTCCAGCGGCTACCGGTCGGGGGGATGGTCGTCGGCACGGACGGCTCCGCGGCCGCCGTCGAGCGCACCCGCACCGTGCTGGAGGTCGCCTTCCCGACCTTCTGGGTGGGGCCGAACGTGCCCGGCGACTTCGAGTCGGACTTCGCGAACACGCTGCGCGGCTGGGAGCAGCTGGCCAACGTCATCATCATCGCCAGCCTCGCGCTCGGCGGGTGCAGTCTCGCGGTCAGCGTCATCGGTGGTCTCACCGAGCGCCGACGACCGTTCAGCCTGCTGCGCCTCAGCGGCGCTCCGGTGCGGGTCCTGCGTCGGGTGGTGGCGTTGGAGAGCGCCGTGCCGATGCTCGCCGTCGCCGCTGTCGCCATCGGCATGGGCCTCCTCGCCGCCCACCTGTTCCTCCGGGCGCAGATGGACTACACCCTCGTCGCGCCGCAGCCGGGCTTCTACGTGATCGTCGTGGTCGGGTTGGCAGCCTGCCTCGGGGTCATCGCCTCCACCCTGCCGTTGCTGGAACGCATCACCGGGCCGGAGACCGCCCGCAGCGAGTAGTCGTCATCCCGTCGGCCCGGTGGTGGTGAGGGCCACCACCGGGCCGAGGACGAAGACAGCGGGTGGGCCGACGCCCTCTCGGGCGGCGACTGCGCCGATCTCGTCCAGCCGGGCGGGCACCGACCGCTGGTCGGGCAGCCCGGCGTCCTGCACGGCCAGCACCGGGGTCTCCGGGGCGCGACCGTGCTCGATCAGCACGGTCGCGATCTTGGCGATGGTGTCGACGGCCATCAGCAGGACGACGGTGCCCCGGGCCCGGGCCAGCGCCGCCCAGTCGACGAGCGAGTCGGGGTGCCCGGGCGGCAGGTGCCCCGAGACGACAGTGACGTCGTGCGCCACGCCCCGGTGCGTCACCGGCACGCCGGCGAGGGCCGGTGCGGCGAGCGCGCTGCTCACCCCGGGGACCACAGTCACCGGGACACCGGCCGCCACGCAGGCCTGCACCTCCTCGTGGCCGCGCCCGAAGACGTACGGGTCGCCGCCCTTGAGCCGGACCACCCGGCGACCGGCGCGGGCGTGCGCCACCAGGGCCTCGTTGATCGCCTCCTGGGCCATCGACGGGCCACGGGGCACCTTCGCGGCGTCGACCACCAGCACGTCGGGGCGCAGCCCGGCGAGCAGCCCCTGCGGGGCGAGTCGGTCGACCACCACGACGTCCGCCGCGTCGAGCAACGCCTTTCCGCGTACCGTGATCAGGTCGTCGGGCCCCGGCCCGCCGCCGACCACGGCGACCGAGCCGTGGTCGTGGTCGTGCCCGTGGTGGTCGTGCCCGTGGTGATGGTGGTGGCCGACCGGGTCGTCGGGGTGGTCGTGCGGGCGTTGCGGGCGACCCACCTTGTCCGCGAAGCCCGGCATCAACACCCGGTACGCGCAGGTGTCGCAGTTCATCCGGATGTCCCCGCCCAGCGCCTCGGCGTACCGCTGCAAAACGAGGTCGGCGAGGGCGTCACAGTCGCCGATCACCTCGGCGACCCGGACGTCCAGGTCGGGGTGGGCGGCGGCGAACTCCGCCGACTGGGCGACGATCCGGTCCGGCAGCACCCCGGCGAACAGGAAGTACGGCGCCACCACGATCCGCCGCGCGCCGAGGCGGCGCAGCCGCTCCAGCACGGCCGGCACCGACGGCTGCGCCAGGGAGATGAACCCCGGCTCCACCCCCGCGTAGCCGCGTCCCTCCCAGAGCAGCCGGGCGACCTTCGCGACCTCGGCGTTGGCGTCCGGGTCGGTGGACCCCCGCCCGATCAACGCCACCCACGTGTCGGCCCGGTCGGCACCCGCCAGTGCGGCGTCGATGCGCTGTTCGAGGGCTTCGTGCAGAAGCGGGTGGGGGCCGAGCGGGCGGCCGTAGCGGTAGCTCAGCCCAGGATGGCGCTGCTGTTCCCGGGCCATCGCGGCGGGGATGTCGCCCTTGCCGTGACCGGCGCCGGTGAGCACCAGCGGCAGCGCCACCAGCGCCCGGTGCCCGCGGGCGACGAGCGCGCCGACCGCGTCGGTCAGCGGTGGGCGGGACAGCTCGATGAAGCCACCCTCGACGTCGCCGACGTCACCGCGACCGCGGACCCGCTCGACGAGAGCGGCGAACTGCTCGACCCCGGCCGCGCTGCGCGTGCCGTGCCCGACGATGACCAACCCGGTCATGACTTCTCCTCCACGTAGAGCAGGGCGTTGAGGGCGGCGGCGGCGACCGCCGAGCCACCCTTCTCCCCCACGTTGGACACGGCGGGCAGGCCGCTGGCCCGCAGCGCCGCCTTCGACTCGGCGGCGCCCACGAAGCCGACCGGCAGGCCGACGACGAGCGCCGGTGCGGCGTCCACTGTGAGCAGTTCGACGAGCGCGGTGGGCGCGCAGCCGACCACCCAGACCGCTGCGGGTCCGACCCGTTCCAGGGCGATCCGGACGGCCGCCGCCGAGCGGGTGATCCCGGCCGAGCGCCCCAGGGCGGCGGCGGCCGGCTCGGCGACCGGGCAGACCAGCTCCAGACCGGCCCGGGTGATGCCGGCGGCGACCATCGCCACGTCGGTGACCACTGGCGCCCCGGCGCGCAGCGCCGCCAGCCCCGATTCCAGGGCGGCCTCGTCGCAGACCAGCTCGTCGACGTACGCGAGGTCGGCGCTGGCGTGCACCACCCGCTCGGTCACCGCGCGGCTCAGCGGCGGCAGGTGCGACAGGTCGACGCGCTCGCGCAGGATGCGGTACGACTCGGCCTCGATGGGGTGCACCACCCGGCTCATCGGGCTCCTTCACAGGGGTCGGGCTCGACGACGCGGATCGCGTCGACCGGGCAGATCTCCAGGCACTCCAGGCAGCCGGTGCACCGGTCGGCCCGGACCGTGAGGCCACCGGCGACCGGGCGGATCGCGTGCGTGGGGCAGGTGAGCAGGCAGGCGCCGCAGCCCTGGCAGGCGTCGATCGTCACGAACGCCACCGGTACCCCCGGGGTGTGACCATCCGGCCGGCGACCAGCCGCGTGTCGCTGCTGCCGACGACCACGACGCTGTACATGTCGACGATGGCCGGGTCGAGCGTGGCCAGTGTGGCGAGGTGCACCCGTTCGCCGGGGCGGCTGGCGTTGCGCACCACGCCCACCGGGGTGTCCGGTGACCGGTGCGCGGCGAGGATGCCGAGCGCCTTGCCGAGCTGCCAGTCGCGGGCCCGGCTGCGTGGGTTGTAGAAGAGTGTCACGAAGTCACCCTCGGCGGCGGCGGTCACCCGCCGCTCGATGACGTCCCACGGGGTGTGCAGATCGGACAGGCTCAGGTAGGCGTGGTCGTGGCCGAGCGGCGCGCCGAGCAGCGCCCCGGCAGCGAGGGCGGCGGTGACGCCGGGCACGCCCACCACGTCGATGCGCTCGTCGGCGTACTCCAGGGCGGGGCTGGCCATCGCGTACACCCCGGCGTCGCCGGAGCCGATCAGCGCGACCGCCCGGCCGGCGGCGGCCTCGGCGACGGCGGCGCGTGCCCGCGCCTCCTCCGCGCCCAGCCCGCTGGAGAGCACCCGGGTGCCGGGGCGGAGCACGTCGCGGACCTGCTCCAGGTACTGGTCGAGGCCGACCACCACGGCGGCGCGACGGAGCTCGGCCACCGCGCGGGGAGTGCGCAGGTCGGCGGCGCCCGGCCCGAGGCCGACGACGGCCAGCCGGCCGCGTGGCGCGTGTCGGGCCACCGCCACTGTGGCCATCGCCGTCGCGGTCTTCCCCACCAGCAGCGTCGCGTCGTCGGCCCGGCCGTCCGGGCCGAGCAGCGCCGCGGCCTCCGCCACGCTCGGCGTGCCGACCGCGGCGCGGACCACCTCGCTGGGGTGCGGCACGTCGACCGCCGCCAGCCGCGTCGCCGGCCAGGTCACCAGGGGTACGCCGAGCGCGTCGGCGGTGCTGCGGATGCCCGCCTCGTCGGCCTTGATGTCGGCGGTGGCCAGGCAGCGCAGGCTCGCCGGGTCGAGGCCGGCCTCGGCCAGCACCCGGTGTAGCAGCTCCGCCACCTCGGCGGTGGGTACGCCCCGACTCGCGCCCACGCCGGCGATCAGCGATGGCGGCCGCAGCACGGCGGTCCGTTCGTCGAGTGACACGACCCGGTCGGTGACCACCAGCCGGTACCCGTCGTCCGTCGGTTCCTCGTCGGCGGCGCGCACGTTCGGAGGCAGGGCGGGCAGCGGCCAGTCGGCGTCGGCGATCAGCCGGACCGGCTCGCCGTCCAGGATGGCCCGGGACACCGCGGCGACAGCGCCCTGGACGGGCCAGCCGAGGGTGTCCAGCCCCGGCAGGTCGACCGCGTCGGTGGCGGTGGTGATCACCGGTCGGGCGTCCAGCAGGGCGGCGACCTGCTCGGTGAGGGCGTTGCCCCCGCCGGCGTGCCCACCGAGCAGCGCCACGGCGTGCCGGGCCGCCTCGTCGACGACCACCACCGCCGGGTCGGTGCGCTTGTCGTCGAGCAGCGGCGCGACGATGCGCACCACCGCCCCGGTGGCCAGGAATGCGATCACCGCGTCACACCCGGCCCAGGCGGTCCGCAGCGCGTCGGCGACGGTCTCCCCCTCGACCAGCCGGGCGTGCGGCCAGGCGGCGGCAAGGGTGTCGGCGTGCCGGCGGCCGGCGGCGGTGGCCGCCACCAGGCCGATCCGGGCGGGCGTGTTCTGGTCGGTCACTAGCGCTCCCCGGTGAGGACGACCACCGGGTTGGTGGCCGCGAGGCGGATCGACCCGCCGGGCAGGTCGGCGAGGCGGGCGGCGGAGAGCTGGCTGCCTTCGACCGTGTAGCCGGCGGCGCGTAGCAGACCCACGGCCGGCGCGACCCGGTCCAGTGCGGCCAGCGTGAGCACCACCCGCTCGGGTTGGCGGGCCACCACGGCGGTGAGGGCGTCGACACCGCCACCGCCGACGAAGACCGCGTCGGGCTCGGGGAGGTCGACCAACGCCGCCGGAGCACGTCCGGTGACGAGCCGGACGTGCACGGCGTGCACGGCGGCGTTGGCCCGGATGGTCGCGCCGGCCTCGGGGTCCTGTTCGACGGCGAGCACTGCCGCGCCGAGCATCGCGCACTCGATGCCGACCGAGCCGCTGCCCGCCCCGACGTCCCAGATCAGCCGGCCCAGTCGGGGGCGCAGCCGGGCGACGACGAGAGCGCGCACCTCCGACTTCGTGATCATGGAGTCGCGGTGGGCGTACCGGTCCTCCGGCAGCGCCCAGCCGCCGGCCGGCGCGGCGGCGGGCTGGTTGTCGGCGCGCATGCCGCCGGCCGTGCCCCGACCGGACGGGACGTCGGCGGGCACGCCGTCGGTGGACGCGGCGGGTACGGGGTCGGCGAGGCTGAGCAGGACGTGTAGATCGGCCCAGGTCTTGGCGGCGGCCTGCTCGGGGGTGACCGCGCGGATCCGTTCGGCGGCGGCGCCCAGGTGCTCGGCGACCAGCAGACGGCGGGACCAGCCGATCAGGCCGGCGCCCAGTTCGGCCGCGCCGGCGCCGGGCGCGGTGAGCACCGCGACCAGTGGCAGCGCCCTGCAGGCGTTCACTGCGGCTCGGGGGTCGCGCCCGTGCGCGGTGACCACGGCGGCGCCGTCCCAGGGAAGCCCGGCGCGGGCGAACGCGGCGGCCACACTGGACACCGCCGGTACCACCCGCAGCGGCAGCCCGGCCGCGCGCAGCCGCCGAACGATGCCGAACAGGCCGGGGTCGCCGCTGGCCAGCACCACGGCCGGCACCCCGGCGTCGACGGCCTCGGCGAGGCGGCGCAGGGCGGGGGCGAGCGGCCCGAGGGTGATGGTGTCCGCGTCGGCCGGTACGGGCACCGCGGCCAGGTGCCGGGCGGCCCCGACCACCAGCCCGGAGGCGGCCAGCACCGGTGCGAGCGCGGGGTGCGGCGGTGCGCCCGCCGCGTCCAGGCCGACCACTGTCACGGCGGTCACCGGGGCCGAAGGCGTCACGTGGGCCACCGAGGCCGTCGGCGTCATCGGGGCCACCGGCCGGACGAGGCGACGACGTGCGCTCCGGCGAAGTCGACCATCGCCACGTCCACTCTGACCGTCGGCCCGGCGAAGCGCCGCAGCACCTGGCGGACCCGCTGGCAGAGCAGGTCGCCGGCCGGTCCGAGCAGCCAGGCGGCCTCCCACAGCTCGTACGCGTGCCGCCCGGTGTTCGCCTCGGTCACGGCGGCGACGAGCGACGGGTCCCCGCCGGCCTCGGCTGTCACGGCGCCGAGCAGGGAGAGGTCGACCTTGGAGCGGGTGTAGTGGGTCATCAGGATGCCGGCCGCCAGTTTGGCGAGCTTGCCGGCCATGCCGACGAAGACCACACCGGTCATCGCGTCACCCACGGCGGCGGTCACCGCGGCCCCGGTGAAGTCGCCGACCTCGACGAAGCAGACCTCGGGCAGGTCGGGCAGGAGCGCACGGGCGGCCCGCTCGGTACGTCCGCCGGTGCAGAGCACCACGGTCCGTTCGCCCTGGGCGGCCATCACGTGCACGGCCTGTACGACGCTGGCCCGCCACGACGCGGTGGAAAAGGGGCGGACGATCCCGGTGGTGCCGAGGATCGAGATGCCGCCGAGGATGCCGAGCCGACGGTTGGTGGTCTTGCGGGCCATGATCTCGCCCCGGGGCACGCTGATCACCACCCGGACACCTACCTCGCTGAGGTCGACCACCTCGGCCACCGCCTCGCCGATCATCCGGCGGGGGGTGTCGTTGATCGCCGGGCCGCCGACCGCGAGCCCGAGGCCGGGCTTGGTGACAGTGCCGACGCCGGCACCACCGGTCAGCCGCAGGCCGGGGACGTCGGTCCAGTTGACGGTGGCGGTCAGCTCGGCGCCGTGGGTGACGTCCGGGTCGTCCCCGGCGTCCTTGACCACCACCGCTTCGACCCGGACCGGTGGGGTGCCGGTCACCTCGCAGCGCTCCACCGGGAAGCGCACCCGGCGTCCGGCGGGCAGCCCGATCTCCACCTCCTGCTGGGTGGTGCCGGTGACCAGCGCGGTGACGGCGGCCTTGGCCGCCGCCGTCGCGCACGCGCCGGTGGTCCAGCCGGTGCGCAGCGCTGTGGGCCGGACCTTCGCGGTACGTGGCAGGTCCGGCTCGCGCAGCGGCGGCTCGGCGTACGTCATGGTGTCTGCCCCGGTGTGGCTGTCCCCCCGCTGCGGGCGCTGGCCTGGCGGCGCAGCTCGGCGCGGGCGGCCGGCTCGGCCCGCCGGAAGGTGTGGAAGTGCCCGGGGTGGTAGAGGTGCGAGCGGGTGCCCTCGGCGGCCAGGGCCGGGCCGACCAGGAAGAGTGTGTGCTTCCACAGCTTGTGCTGCTTGACGGTCGCCTCCAGGGTGCCGACAGTGCAGCGCACCACCAGTTCGTCGGGCCACGTCGCCTGGTACGCCACCACGGCCGGGGTGTCCTCCGGGTAGCCACCGGCCAGCAGTTCGGCCTGCACCTGCCCGGAGCGGGCGGCGGAGAGGAACAGCGCCATTGTGGTGCCGTGCCGGGCGAAGTCGCGGACCCGCTCGCCGGGCGGCATCGGGGTCTTGCCACCTTCGAGGCGGGTGAGGATGACCGACTGGGCCACCTCGGGCACTGTCAGCTCCCGTCCGACGATCGCCGCGACGGCGGTGAACGAGGACACCCCGGGCACGATCTCGACGGCCAGGTCGAGCGCCCGGCACAGGTCCAGTTGCTCCTGCACCGCGCCCCACAGCGCCGGGTCTCCGGAATGGATCCGGGCCACTGTCAGCCCCTGCTCGGCGGCGCGCTGGTAGAGCGGCAGGACACCCTCGATGGGCAGTTGCGACGAGTCGACGATCTCCGCGCCGGGGCGGGCGTGGTCGAGCACGTCGGCGTGCACCAGGCTGGCCGCCCAGATCACGATGTCCGCCTCGGCGATCACCCGGGCGGCCCGCAGGGTCAAGAGGTCCGCCGCACCCGGGCCGGCTCCGACGAACCACACTTTGCCGTCGCTGGTCACAGCTTTCCTCCTCGGTGCTCGCGGCGGGCCGGAACCAGCAGCGTCGACAGGTACGGCAGGTCGTGCTCGGTGTCGTCGACCGGCCCGATGCGTTCACCGGGCAGCCCCAGGCTGCGCCCGAGCACGGCGTCGGCGAGGCGGCCCTGCCGGCGCAGTTCGGCGAGCAACTCCGGGTGCCGCCGCCAGCCCTTGTAGGCGACGACGGTGCCCGGCCCGGCGAGGGCGTCGGCGAAGAGCGCCAGGCCCGCGGTGGCCGGCAGCAGGGTGAGCGGTTCGCGTCCCTCACAGAGCGGGGTGCCGCTGCGGGCCGCCAGCTCCTGCATGGCGGTGACGCCGGGCACTGTCGCCACCCGCACCGCCGGGCGCAGCGCGCGGACGCTCTGGGCCAGGTAACCGAATGTGGAGTAGACGTTGGGGTCGCCGATGGTGGCGAACGCGAGGGACCGCGCGCCCGCGTCGATCGCCTCGACCACCACCCGGGCGGCGTCGTCCCAGGCGGCCGCCCGGCGCGCGGTGGCCCCACCCCGGTCGTCCAGCGCGAACGGCAGCCGGCGCAGCCGGTCCGCCGCGACGTGGGAGCGCACTGTCGCCTCGGCGCGCCCGGCGTCCGCACCCGGCGGCGTCGGACCGGCGGTCGCGGTGGGCGCCGCCCGCTCCGCCATCACGGGTACGAAGACCAGGTCGGCCTCGCCCAGCAGCCGCACCGCCTTGACGGTGAGCAGTTCCGGGTCACCCGGGCCGACGCCGACCCCGGTGAGCGTGGCGTCGGCGCTCACCGGCACGCCTCGACCAGTCGACGGGCCGCGTCCGGGTGACCGGCCCAGTGGGTGTGCAGGTAGGACGCGTGCACCCGGCCGGCGACGAAGCCGTGCTCGGTGTCGTTCCAGCGCCACGCCGGCGCGTCGCCGTGCCCCGGGTCGGTGGTGGTGCGGTGGAACTCGTGGCCGCGTACCAGCTCGCCGGCGCGCGCCACCGGGGAGTCGGTGACGGCCAGGGCCTCCCGGTAGCCGAGGGTGAGCCGGTCGGTCATCCGGGCCGTCAGGTCCAGTCGGCCGCACATCGGCACCCCGTCCAGGGACCGCCCGAGGTAGAGCAGTCCGGCGCACTCGGCCACGATCGGCCCGTCGAAGTCGGCCAGTTCGGCGCGGAGCGCTGTGTTGTCGGCCAACGTCCGGGCGTACGCCTCGGGGAAGCCGCCGCCGATCACCACCGCCCGGGTGCCGGTGGGCAGCGCCGGGTCCCGCAGCGGGTCGACGGTGACGACGTCCGCGCCGGCCGCGCCGAGCAGTTCGGCGGTCTCCGCGTACGAGAAGGTGAAGGCCGGACCACCGGCGAGGGCGACGCGTGGTCGCTCGACGCCCGCCGGCCCGCCGACGGCGGCGACCGGGTCCCACGCCGGGGCGGTCAGCGGCGGGGCGCTGCGGGCCAGGTCGAGCACGGCGTCGAGGTCCACTGTGGCCTCGACCAGCTCGGCGAGCGCGGTGACGATAGCGACGGATTCGGGTGCCCGCTCGGCGACCGGCACCAACCCGAGGTGCCGGGCCGGCGCGGCCACCTCGGCGGCGCGGGTCACCGCCCCGAGCACCGGTACGCCCACCTCGGCGAGGGCGTCGCGCAGCAGCGTCTCGTGCCGGGGCGAGCCGACCCGGTTGAGGATCACCCCGCCGATCCGTACCGCCGGATCGAACGCGGCCATGCCGAGGGTGAGCGCGGCTGCCGACCGGCCCTGCGCGGTGGTGTCCAACACCAGCAGCACGGGTGCCTCGATCAGCCGGGCGACGTGCGCTGTGGAGGCGTAGTCGCGGCGGCCCACAGCGCCGTCGTGCAGACCCATGACGCCCTCGACCACAGCGATGTCGGCGGGCGTGGGGACGTTCGCGCCGTGTCGCAGCAGGGCGGCGATCCGGTCGGCCCCGACCAGAAACGGGTCGAGGTTGCGCCCGGGTCGCCCGGCGGCGAGAGCGTGGTAGCCGGGGTCGATGTAGTCGGGGCCGACCTTGTGCGGGCTGACCGTCAGACCCCGTCGGCGCAGCGCGGCGAGCAGCCCGGTGGCCACGGTCGTCTTGCCGTGGCCGCTGGCCGGTGCGGCGACCACCAGTCGGGGCAGCGCCCAGTGCGCGCTCACCACTCGATGCCCTTCTGGCCCTTCTGACCGGCGTCCATCGGGTGCTTGACCTTGGTCAGCTCGGCGACCAGGTCGGCGGCGGCGACCAGGCGCGGGTCGGCGTCCCGACCGGTGATCACGACGTGTTGGAAGCCGGGGCGGTCGGCCAGGGCGGCGACCACCTCGTCGACGTCCACCCAGCCCCACTTCATCGGGTAGGTGAACTCGTCCAGCACGTACAGCCCGTAGCGCTCGGCGGCCAGGTCACGCTGGATCTGCCGCCAGCCCTCCAGGGCGTCGGCGGCGTGGTCGGCGTCGCCGCCGCGCTGGATCCAGGACCAGCCCTCGCCCATCTTGTGCCACGCCACCGGCGCGCCCTGACCGGTGCGCTCGTGCACCTCGCCGAGCGCCCGGAAGGCGTTCTCCTCCCCCACCCGCCACTTGGCGCTCTTGACGAACTGGAACACCCCGACCGGCAGGCCAGCCGTCCAGGCCCGCAACGCCAGCCCGAAGGCCGCCGTCGACTTCCCCTTCATCTGTCCCGTGTGGACGATCAGCAGTGGCCGGTGCCGCCGCTGCCGGGTGGTCAACCCGTCAGCGGGCACCGAGCTCGGTTGTCCCTGCGGCATCAGCCGGTCTCCCGTCCCGCGATCTTGCGGTTTCTGTTGGTCATGTGTGCGTTTGATCCCTCATGCCGCAACAGGAAGAGCAAGATCGCGGGGATGGGCGTGGGTGAGGGCTTCCAGGGCGGTTCGGGGGGCCTTCAGCTGGGTGGCCAGGCGGGCGGCCAGGTTGAGGCGTACGGGGCCGGATTCGCAGTCGACGACCACGCAGGGGGCGCCTGTCGCGGCCAGGACCTTCGCCGCCACTGCCGCCCGATCGAGGGGACGAGTGCCCGCGGTGGCTCTCCCGTCGGTGACGACGAGGACCAGTGGGCGGCGCTTCGGGTCGCGCAGGCGCTCCACCCGCAACAGGTCTGCGGCGGCGAGCAACCCCTCGGCCAGCGGCGTACGCCCACCGGTGGGCAGCTCGGCCAGCCGGGTCGAGGCGGCCAGCACCGACGAGGTCGCCGGCAGCAGGATCCGGGCACCGGCACCCCGGAACGTGATCACCGCGACCTTGTCCCGCCGCTGGTACGCGTCGGTGAGCAGGGCGAGCACCGCGTCCTTCACCGTGGTCATCCGCTGCCGGGCGCCCATCGAGCCGCTCGCGTCCACCACGAACAGCACCAGATTGCCCTCGCGCCCCTCGCGAACCGCTTCGCGCAGGTCGTCGCGGCGCAGCCGCAGCGGACCGGTGAGCCGGCCCCGGGCCGCCTGGTGCGGCGCGGCGGCGCGGATCGTGGCCGGCAGGTGCAGCGTGCTCACCCGACCCGCCGGCACCCGGGCGCCGGTGGTGCGGCCCCGCCCGGTGCGGGCCCGCGACCGTCGGCCCGGCACCCCGTCACCCAGGCCGGGCGCGGTGAGCACCCGCGCCTTCAGCCCACCCCGGGGTACGGCCACCGGCTGGGACTCTCCACCACGGGTCGGGTCGTCGTCACCGGTCGCCGATTCCCGGCCACCGCGCGGGCGCGAGTTCTGGCCGTCGCCCGTCTGGTGGTGCGGCCAACCGTCGTCGGCGCCGCTGTCGCCCGGCTGGTGCTGCGGCCAACCGTCACCAGCGTCCGGGCCGTCGGTGCGCCCGTCCGGGCCAGCGTCGTTCCGCGCCGACGAGGGTCCGGCCGCCTCGGGTTCACCCTGGCCGTCGCCGTCGCCCAGCCTGCCAACGCCACTCGGGCCGCCCCCGTCCGGGCCGCCGCCACCGGCCGGACCGCCGCCCGACGGGCCGCCGCCGTCCGGGCCACGGTCGTTCGGGCCACGGTCGTTCGGGCCACTGTCGTCCGGGCCGGCGTCGTCCGGGTCGTCGGGGTGGGCGTCCTGGGCGCGCTGCAACGCCTCGTCGAGGCGCTTCTCGTCCAAGCCCGGGGTGTCGAACGGATCGCGGCGGCGGCGGTGCGGCAGGGCCAGCCGGGCGGCCACCCGGACGTCGTCGATGGTGACCCGGTCCCGACCGTGCCAGGCGGCGTGCGCGAGGGCGGTCCGGGCGGTGACGATGTCGGCGCGCATCCCGTCCACGTCGAACGCCGCGCACACCTCGGCGATCTGCCGCAACGCGGCGTCCGGCAGTCGTACCCCGGGAAGTCGGCGGCGGGCGGCGGCCACCTGGCCGGCGATCTCCGCGTCGGCGTCGGCCCAACGGGCGGCGAAGCCCACCGGGTCCGCGTCGGCGGCCAACCGGCGGCGGACCACCTCGACCCGGACCTCCGGGTCCCGGCTGGCGCCCACCTCCACGGTGAGCCCGAACCGGTCGAGCAGCTGCGGGCGCAGCTCCCCCTCCTCCGGGTTCATCGTGCCGACCAGCAGGAACCGGGCCGCGTGGCTGACCGACACGCCCTCCCGCTCGACGTGGCTGCGACCCATCGCCGCCGCGTCGAGCAGCAGGTCGACGAGGTGGTCGTGCAGCAGATTGACCTCGTCGACGTAGAGCACACCCCGGTGCGCGGCGGCGAGCAGGCCCGGCTCGAAGGCGCGCACCCCCTCGCCGATCGCCTTCTCCAGGTCCAGTGCGCCGACCACCCGGTCCTCGGCGGCGCCCACCGGCAGCTCGACGAGGCGGGCCGGACGGGTCTCGGCGGCGGCGTCGGCCGGGTGGGGGCCGTCCGGGCAGGCCGGGTCGGGCTCGGCCGGGTCACAGCCGAAACGGCAGCCGGCCACCCGGCGCACCGGAGGCAGCAGCGCGGCGAGAGCCCGCACGGCGGTGGACTTGGCGGTCCCCTTCTCACCCCGGACCAGCACCCCGCCGATCGCCGGGGAGACCGCGTTGAGCAGCAGGGCCAACCGCATGTCGGCCATGCCGAGCACCGCACTGAAAGGGTAGGTCACGGTCACTGGGCCTTCTTTCGCTCGCGACTGCGGGGCTCGCAAAACCGGCTCACTCCTCGCGCTCACACCCCGTCCTCCAGATCGCCCTCACTGGCCAGGTACGTGTCCCGCAGCCGGTCGAGGGTGGCCGGCTCCGGCTTGGCCCACAGACCCCGGTCGGCGGCCTCCAACAGCCGCTCGGTGATGCCGCGCAACGCCCACGGGTTGGACTTCTCCAGGAACTCCCGGGTGGTCTCGTCGAAGAGGTACGCGGCGGCCAGGTGCTCGTACATCCAGTCGTCGACCACACCGGCGGTGGCGTCGTAGCCGAACAGGTAGTCCACTGTGGCCGCCAGCTCGAACGCGCCCTTGTAGCCGTGCCGGCGCATCGCGGCGATCCACTTCGGGTTGACCACCCGGGCCCGGAACACCCGCCGGGTCTCCTCACCCAGGGTGCGGGTGCGCACGTCGTGCGGCATCGCCGAGTCACCCACGTACGCGTGCGGTGACGTGCCGGTGAGGTGACGGACCATCGCCACCATCCCGCCGTGGTACTGGAAGTAGTCGTCGGAGTCGACGATGTCGTGCTCACGGGTGTCCTGGTTCTTCACCGCCACAGCGATCCGGGCGAACGAGCGCTCCATGTCGGCGCGCGCCTCCCGCCCGTCCAGGCCACGGCCGTACGCGTAGCCGCCCCACACCGCGTACACCTCGGCCAGGTCGGCGTCGCTGCGCCAGGTCCGGGCGTCGATGAGGGGCAGCAGGCCCGCGCCGTACGCGCCGGGCTTGGAGCCGAAGATCCGGGCGGTGGCCCGCCGCTCGTCGCCGTGCTCGGCGAGGTCGGCGGTGACGTGCGCCCGCAGGTAGTTCTCCTCGTCCGGCTCGTCCAGCGCGGCGACCCGCCGCACGGCGTCGTCGAGCAGCGCCACGACGTGGGGGAACGCGTCACGGAAGAAGCCGGAGATGCGCACTGTGACGTCGACGCGCGGGCGGCCCAGCTCGGCTGTCGGCACCACCTCGATGCCGGTGACCCGCCGGGACCGGTCGTCCCAGACCGGCCGGCACCCCAGCAGCGCGAGCACCTCGGCGATGTCGTCGCCCTGGGTCCGCATCGCGCTGGTGCCCCACACGGTCAGCCCCACCGAGCGGGGGTAGGCCCCGGTGTCGGCGAGGTGCCGGGCCAGCAGGGAGTCGGCGAGGGCAATCCCGACGTCCCAGGCGTTGCGGCTGGGGATGGCCTTCGGGTCGACGGAGTAGAAGTTGCGGCCGGTGGGCAGCACGTTGACCAGGCCCCGGGTGGGCGAGCCGGACGGGCCGGGCGGCACGAACCGACCGTCGAGCGCCCCGAGGGTGTTGGTCAGCTCGTCGGTGGTCCGGTCCAGTCGGGGCACCAGCTCGGTGGCGGCGAAGTGCAGCACCGCGGCGACGTCCGGGATCGGCTGACCGGTCACCTCGGTCACCACGGCGTCGACCGTGTCCACGGCCCAGTCCAGGGTTTCCATGCCGACGACCAGCCGCCGCGCGAGGGCCTCGATGAGGTCGATCGCGTCGGCGGCGGTGCCGGCGGGCCCGTCCACCACGTCGGTCAACGCCGTGGGCAGCGCCAGTCGTTGACCCGGCGACGCGAGCAGCTCCTGCTCGTCGAGGGAGTACGCGGCGGCGAGGGCCTGTCGCAGGCCGGGCAGGGCGCGGGCGCCGCCCCAGATCTGCGGGGCGCGCAGCACCGCGAGGACGAGGTTGACCCGTGGTTCGCCGGTGGGCGCGTCGGCGAGGATGTGCAGCCCGTCGCGGATCTGCACGTCCTTGACCTCGCACAGGTACCCGTCGAGGTGCAGCACGAAGTCGTCGAAGTCGTCCGCGTCGGGCATCGCCTCGGCGTGCAGGTCGTGGTGCAGCTCGGCGGCGCGCACGAGGTCCCAGATCTGGGCCCGCACGGTGGGCACCTTGGCCGGGTCGAGTGCCTGCACCGTCGCGTACTCGTCGAGCAGTTGCTCCAGTTTGGCCAGGTCGCCGTAGGTCTCGGCGCGGGCCATCGGCGGGACCAGGTGGTCGACGACCACGGCGTGCGCCCGCCGCTTGGCCTGGGTGCCCTCGCCGGGGTCGTTGACGATGAACGGGTACACCAGCGGCAGGTCGCCGAGGACCGCGTCGGGCGCGCAGTCGGCGGCCAGGCCGAGGCCCTTGCCGGGCAGCCACTCCAGGGTGCCGTGCTTGCCCAGGTGCACCACGGCGTCCGCGCCGAAGCCACCGTCCGCGACGGGCGCTGTCAACCAGCGGTACGCGGCCAGGTAGTGGTGGCTGGGCGGCAGATCCGGGTCGTGGTAGATGGCGATCGGGTTCTCCCCGAAGCCGCGGGGCGGCTGGATCAGCAGCACCACGTTGCCGAAGCGCAGCCCGGCGAGCACGATGTCGCCGCCCTCGGTGTACAGCTCGCCCGGCGGCTCACCCCAGTGCTCCCGCATCCGCTCGCGCAGCTCGGCCGGGACCTGATCGAACCAGCGCCGGTACGTCGGCCCCGGTATCCGGGCCTCGGCGGCGGCCAACTGCTCCGGGGTGAGCCACTCCACGTCGTGGCCTCCGGCGGCGATCAGCGCGTGGATCAGCGCGTCGCCGTCGTCGGGCGGTGGCGCGTCACCCAGGTCGTAGCCGGCCTCGGCCAGCGCGGCGAACAGCCGGACCGCCGAGGCCGGGGTGTCCAACCCGACGGCGTTACCGACCCGGGAGTGCTTGGTGGGGTACGAGCTGAGCACCACGGCGACCCGCTTGTCGGCGTGCGGCGCGTACCGCAGCCGGGCGTGGCGCACGGCGATCCCGGCGACCCGGGCGGCCCGCTCGGGGTCGGCGGCGTAGACCGAGAGCCCGTCGGCGTCGATCTGCTTGAACGAGAACGGCACTGTGACGATCCGGCCGTCGAACTCGGGGATGGCCACCTGCATGGCGGCGTCCAGCGGGGACAGCCCGGCGGCGCTGTCGGCCCACTGCGCGCGGGTGCTGGTGAGGCAGAGCGCCTGGATGACCGGCACGTCCAGGGCGGCCAGGGCACCGACGTCCCAGGCGTCCTCGTCGCCACCACCGGAGGCGTCCGCGGCGACCGCGCCGCCGGCCGCGAGCACAGTGACCAGCAGCGCGTCACAGCGGGCGAAGAGCCCGAGTGGGCCGGCGCCCGCTGTCAGCCCGCGCAGCGAGCCGCAGAAGATCGGCAGCGGGTTGCCGCCGGCTCTGTGGACCGCGTCCGCGAGGACGTCGACGAAGTCGGTGTTGCCGGCGAGGGCGTGCGCCCGGTAGAAGACGATTCCCACTGTGGGCCGGTCCGGGTCGGCGGGGTGTTCGCCGTGCACGCCGTACGCCGGGGTGGGCGCGGGCGGGGCGAACCCCTCGCCGGTGAGCAGCACCGTGTCGGAGAGGAACCGGGCCAACTGCCCCAGGTTGTCCGGGCCGCCCTCCACCAGGTATGCCAGCGCCTGGGTGACGACCCCGGACGGCACTGTGGAGATCGCCATCAGCTCCGCGTCGGGCAGCGCCTCGCCGCCGAGCACGACAGTCGGTACACCGGTGGCGAGCACCGCGTCGAGGCCGTCCGGCCACGCCTGCCGACCGCCGAGCAGGCGTACGACGACGAGGGCGACCCCGTCGAGCAGGGCGGGCACCTCCTCGGCGGTGACCCGGGCGGGGTTGGCCAACCGGTAGTCGGCGCCGCTGGCGCGGGCGGCCAGCAGGTCGGTGTCGGCGGTGGACAGCAGCAGGATGCGCACGGAAGGCTCCGGAAAGTGACGCCCTGGGCCCTCACGGGGGCGACCGGGGCGATGCGGGTGGGTACGGCGTCAGCCGGTACGACGGCCCTGATGGACGGCGCAGCGACGCGTGGCGTCGGGGCCGGTCAGCGACGGGCGGTCGGCTCAGCGGTGCCGGTGGCCGGTGCCCTGGAGCGCAATACGACGATGATCGTCGATGAAAGAGACGCCGTGCGTCATCGGGTCCTCCTCGGGTGTCCACGCCCTGGGGTACATCCCGACGGCCGAAGTATCCTGGCTTCCGGATCGACGCTCTCCCCCGGCCTTCCAACCGCAGACACACGGCCGTGACTCACGAGGGGGGATCGCTCCCCGGTGACAGTGGCGGGACCGCGTCGGATTCGCACCGACTTCCTTCACTGCCGTCAGGCCGCGAATGCTGCCACACCGCCGCGCCGCCGGTCAACGCGGACCCCACCGCCACGCGGCCACGCTCACCACATTGACCTGCGAAGATATCGCTGCACGGGGATTGCCGCGCCCGATCAGCGGGCGTGGCGTTCCGGGTGGGCCCGGCTCCAGGTCCGCATCCGTTCCGGGTAGCCGGTGCGCGCCGCCTCGTAGAGCGGCACCGCGTGCTTGCGGGCGATGGCCCCGGCCGCGCGGGGCGTTCCGGTACGCCGCCGGATCCACTCGCCGTCGTGGGCGATCGCCATCACTGTGGTGTCCGTCGCGGTCGTCTCCGGCTCCAGGTAGAACTCCACCCCGCGCCGGGTGGCCACGAACGCCTCCAGCGCCGCGAGGTCGTCGCGGGTCGCCTCCCGGTCCAGCTTCGTCGGGGTCGCCTCGGCACCCCGTGACCGCCGATTGAACCAGCTCATGCCCCGCCCCTCTCGTCGACGCCCCTCCAGTGCAGCACCGATTCCTGGCAATACGCTGCACGCCGGATGGGAGAGAGCTGACCCGTGTCGGGAAATCCCTGTGGAACCCACTAGGGGTGGGCGGTGTCATGAGTGTGATCCGAACGGAGGCTCCCCTGGACGACGAGGCACTCGTCACCCGTGCTCGGGAAGGTGACCTGGAGGCGTACAACCTCCTGGTCGCCCGGCACACCGCGTCCGCGTACCGGACCGCGGTGCTGCTCGGCGCCGGCTCGGACTCCGAGGACGTCATCCAGGAGGCGTTTGTGAAGGCGTACCGGAAGCTGTCCCGTTACCGGGGTGACGCGTCCTTCCGGTCGTGGCTGCTCGCGATCGTCGCGAACGAGACCCGCAACCTGCACCGCTCCCGGGGTCGGCGCGACGGTCTCGTCCTGCGGGCCGCGGCAGCGGACCCGACGTCCGAGATCGCCGAGGACGACGCGGTCGGCGCGGTCCTCGCCGGGGAGCGCCGGGCGTCGCTGGTGCAGGCGCTGCGGCAACTGCCGGTACGGGACCGCGAGGTGATCGTCTGCCGGTTCTTCCTCGATCTCACCGAGGAGGAGACGGTGTCGGCTCTGGGCTGGCCCCGGGGCACTGTGAAGTCGCGCACGTCAAGGGCGCTGGCGAAGCTTCGTGGCCTGCTCGACGGTGCGGAGGTCCGGCATGGGTGACCTCGAACGGGAACTGCGCGACCTGGCCGCCTGGCTGGACACCCCCGATCCGCCCGACGTGACCGCCGGCGTCAGCGTACGACTCAGGGCGCCCGCGCCCCGGCGGCGCCGGTGGCGGTCGCTCGCCGCGGTGGCCCTCGTCGCAGTGCTGGTGGCGGTGTTGCCGCCGACGCGGGCCGCGATCGCCGACGTCGTCACGGGGCTGCTGCGCTTCGCCGGGGTCAGCATCGCCACCTCATCCGCCCCGACGCCGCCCGGCGGAACCGCGGCACCGTTGCCCGGGCAGCGTGCCGTCGCTCTGGACGAGGCCCAACGGGCGGTGCGGTTTCCGATCCGCCTGCCGGCGATGCTGGGCCCGCCGGAGCAGGTGCTGGTCGCCGACCCGGACGCCACGGGCCGGTACCGGGTGGCGACGCTGCTCTACGACGGCGGCGCGCTGCGCGTCGACGCGTTCGACGGTCACCTCGACCTGGCCTTCCACAAGGAGGTCACCCCGCCGGGCGCGGACTGGGTCCAGGTCAACGGCGACTTCGCCGTCTGGGTCGACGGCCCACACGTGTTGTCCTACGTGGACCGGGCGGGCGGGATCCGCAGGGAGACCGCCCGACTGGCCGCCTCGACCCTGATCTGGCAGGACAACGACGTGAGCTACCGGCTGGAGGGCAGCCTCACCAAGACCGAGGCGATCGAGATCGCGCGTTCACTGGGCTAGTACGCGGTCGGGTCCGGGCGGGTAGCGAATGTGTCGGACGCACGCGTCGACAGCCGGGCGGAGCGCCCGGTCTACGAGTCGTCTCGGCCCTGCCAGGTCGTCACACACGCCTCGTTGCCCTCGATGTCGGCGAGGACCCAGAAGGCGGGAGCATGGGACGCGGAGACAAGTCGGCCACCGGCCGTCAGCGCGGCGTCGATCCGCCGTGGCGCCTCGTCGTGCGGGACACAGATGTCGAAGTGGATGCGATTGCGGTCAGGGCGTGGCTGATCCATCTGCTGAAACCACATCGCCGGCCCCTGTCCGACCGGGTCGACGATCGGGTCCGTGGGACCGTCGGCTCCCGCCTCGTCCATGTAGCCCAGCACGGCCTTCCAGAACGGCCGGACCGCTGCGATGTCGAGCGCGTCGACAGCGATCTCCACGAGCTGGACCGACCGCGGCGCTCCCGTACCAATCTCAGGCTCCGTCAGTAGCCCGACGTCCCGCACTGCGGTGGAAATCCGATGCGCAAGGTCGATGTCGCAAGCGGTGAGCGCCGCCTGATCCGCCGACTGCAGGGTCAGGACGACCCGGTCTGGCCGGATGTCAGCGCGTAGGTGCCCATCGGCGTCGCCACCGCACACCGCCACCACGCGCGCCGCCACCTCGGTCGCCTGGACCAGTGAGCCGACGGGGACCGACGCGCGCAACGCGCCCAGCAGATAGCGCCATCCCTGGTCGCTGACCGCGTCCGAAGCCGCCCGCCGACCCAGTCTCTGTTCCACGTCGGCATCCTCACATGCGCCCGCAATTCCCCCTCTGTCCCCGCCGCCAACCCGGTAGACGTCCCGGTCGGGGCACTGGGAACCCGGCGGGCCCGGGCGGTGTCGGAAAGGTGCGACGAGTCCTCGGCGCGTACCGGAAGGGGCGGGATGGGTTCCTGGGGCAGGTTGATGCTGGCATCCTCGGTGGTCCTGCTGGCGGGGTGCACGACCACCACCAGCGGCGCGGCGCCGACGGCGAGTGCGGCCACCACGGCGAGCACCGCGACCGCCTGCGCGGCGCGGGTCGAGACGGGGTCGCTGCCCGACTGGGCGGACGCCGGGTTCAGCGGGGACGCGCGGGTTCCGCACGTCTTCGGCGCGAAGGGTGACATCGTGGCGGTGCTGTTCGCCCATCCGCTGCGGCGGGTCCGGACGGACGGGTCGAACAACAAGATCCTCTGGGTGGCCCGCGCCGCCACGACCTCGCCCGACCCGACCGCACCGGCAACCCTGGTGATCACCGCGAGGCTGGACGGCGCCGACACCCGGGTGATCCGGGAGGTCCCCGGTGGCCCCGGTCCGTCGATCATCGACCTGCCGCAGGCCGGCTGCTGGCGCCTCGACCTGCGCTGGTCCGGGCACACCGACATGATGGACCTGGTCTACGCCCCCTGACCGCACCCCTCGGGCCGCCTAGGCTGCCGATCATGCCCTTGGACGCACGGGTCGCGGCGGCCCGCAACAACGCTGAGTGGTGCGACATCGTCTGCGGCAGCCACGGGCTGGCCGGCCGTACCGACGGCGAGGCCTGGTCGGTCCCCCACCGTTCGCCACAGTGGTACCCGGACGCGGTCACAGTGCGGCCGGGCGTCGACGCCGAGGCCCTGCTGGCCCGGATCGACGCGGGGCCCGGCGCGTCGGTGAAGGACAGTTTCGCCGACCTCGACCTGTCCGGGTACGGGTTCCGGGTGCTCTTCGACGCGCAGTGGATCCACCGGCCACCGTCGGCACCACCTGTCGGCACACCGCTGGCCGCTGTCACCACGCCCGACGAGCTGGCGGCCTGGGCGGCGGCCCACGGCGGTGGAGAGCTGTTCCGGCCCGCGCTCCTGGCCGACCCCCGCGTACGCGTGCTCGCCCGCCGCGACGACCGAGGTGTGATCATCGGCGGGGCGGTGCTCAGCGGCGACGGCCCGTACGGCGTCTCCAACCTGTTCACCCGCACCGACAACCCCCGGGACATCTGGCGAGCGGTGTGCGTCACCCTGCCCGACGTGCCGATGGTCGGCTACGAAACCACAGCGGACCTCACGCCGGCGCTCTCCGCAGGCTTCACCACCACCGGCCCCCTACGCGTCTGGCTGCACGCCTAGCGCTCCGGCCACTGGCTCCGCGCACGGACAGCTATGCTGGCGGCATCGGCACCGATCCGGCCATCACCGGGGAGCCTCCGGAAGAACGGGCAGCTCGATCGCCCCGGTAGAACCGGACGTCGCGGCACGTCACGTCGCGAAATGGAGCGGCGCCCGCACCATCGGGGCGCAAGCGGGGTGGTACCGCGGAGTCCTGGCCATACGCCCGGCGCTTCGTCCCCGTGTGGGCAGTGAGCTGATGCCCGCGCGAGCGGACGTGGAGTGTAGGGAGAACGTCGGTGCCGGACGGTCCGTCGAAGTCGCCATTCGTGCCACTGCCCACCAAGATCGACCTTGGTGGCGTGGACCGCGCGGTCATCGAGTGGTGGCAGGCCAACAACGTGTTCGACCGGAGTCTGGAGCAGACGGCCGACGGTCCGCCGTGGGTGTTCTACGAGGGGCCGCCGACCGCCAACGGCACGCCGGGCACCCACCACATCGAGGCGAGGGTCTTCAAGGACCTCTTTCCCCGGTACCGCACGATGCGGGGCTTCTCGGTGCCACGCCGTGCCGGGTGGGACTGCCACGGCCTGCCCGTTGAGCTCGCTGTGGAGAAGGAGCTGGGGCTCAGCGGTAAGCCCGACATCGAGAAGATGGGCGTCGCGGAGTTCAACGCCCTGTGCCGCGCCTCGGTGCTGCGGCACGTGGACGAGTTCGTCCAGCTCAGCGAACGTATGGGTTACTGGATCGACCTGGAGCATCCGTACCAGACCATGTCCCCGGAGTACGTGGACAGCGTCTGGTGGTCACTGAAGCAGATCCACGACGGTGGGCGCCTGGTGGAGGACTTCCGGGTCGCGCCGTACTGCACCCGCGACGGCACGACCCTCTCCGACCACGAGGTGGCGCAGGGGTACGAGACCGTCACCGACCCCTCCGTGTACGTGCGGTTTCCGTTGCGCGGGGACGTGGCCGGCCACAGCGGCGTCGACCTGCTGATCTGGACCACCACCCCGTGGACCCTGGTGTCCAACACCGCCGTCGCCGTACACCCCACAGTGACGTACGCCCTCGCCCGCACCGGGGAGGGCACGTTCATCGTCGCCGAACCGCTGACCCGGCGGGTCCTCGGCGACGAGGCGGAGATCCTGGCGACCGTACCGGGGTCGGCCCTGGAGGGTCTGCGGTACGAACGGCCGTTCGACCTGGTGGACATCCCGGACGCGCACCGGGTGGTCCTCGCCGAGTACGTCACGACCGAGGACGGCACCGGCCTGGTGCACCAGGCGCCGGCCTTCGGCGCGGACGACCTCGCCGTCTGCCGCGCCTACGGGTTGCCGCTGGTCAACCCGGTCGCCCCGAACGGGCGGTTCACCGACGGCATCGACCTGGTCGGAGGGGTGTTCTTCAAGGACGCCGACGCGTTGCTCATCGACCGTCTCAGGACGTCCGGCCGGTTGTTCCGGCACGAACCGTTCGAGCACCCCTACCCGCACTGCTGGCGGTGCCATACCCCGCTGATGTACTACGCGCAGCCATCCTGGTACATCCGGACGACCGAGGTCCGCGACGAGCTGACGCGGGAGAACGAGAACACCAACTGGTTCCCGGAGCACATCAAGCACGGCCGCTACGGCGACTGGCTGAAGAACAACATCGACTGGGCGGTGTCCCGCTCCCGGTACTGGGGCACCCCGCTGCCGCTGTGGCGATGCCCGGACAACCACGTGACCGCTGTCGGTTCCCGTACGGAGCTCGGGGAGCTGGCCGGCGCCGACCTGTCCGAGCTGGATCCGCACCGCCCGTACGTCGACGAGATCACCTTCGCCTGCCCGGACTGCGGCCGGATCGCCACCCGGGTCCCCGAGGTGATCGACGCCTGGTACGACTCCGGGGCGATGCCGTTCGCGTCGTTGGGCTACCCCCACGTGCCGGGCAGCAGGGAGATCTTCGAGCGCACCTACCCGGCCCAGTACATCTGCGAGGCGATCGATCAGACGCGGGGATGGTTCTACACGCTGATGGCGGTGGGCACGCTGGTCTTCGACCGGTCCCCGTACGAGAACGTCGTCTGCCTCGGGCACATCCTGGCCGAGGACGGCCGCAAGATGAGCAAACACCTGGGCAACATCCTGCTGCCGATCCCGTTGATGGACACGCACGGCGCCGACGCGGTGCGCTGGTTCATGGCCTGCTCCGGCTCACCGTGGTCGCCGCGCCGGATCGGGCCCGGCCCACTCGACGAGATCGTCCGCAAGGTGTTGATGACCTACTGGAACACCGCGGCGTTCTTCTCCCTCTACGCGGCGAACTCCACCTGGGCGCCGCACCTGGCGCAGCCGGTCACCCAGCGGCCGGTGCTGGACCGGTGGGTCGTCGGCGAGGTCCACGCCCTCGCGGCGGCCGTCGACGAGCGACTCCAGAACTACGACACGGCGCGCGCCGGCCGACTGCTCGCCGACTTCATCGACGACCTGTCGAACTGGTACGTGCGGCGCTCGCGGCAGCGTTTCTGGGAGGGCGACCCCAACGCGCTCGCCACCCTGTACGAATGCCTCGACATCCTCACGCGGCTGCTCGCGCCGTTCGTTCCCTTCGTCACGGAGGAGGTGTGGCAGCAGGTCGTCCGGCGGGGGGCCGCGTCGGCCCCGGAGTCGGTGCACCTGGCGACCTGGCCCACACCCGACACCACACTGATCAGCACCGAGTTGTCGGCCCAGGTGGCCACGGCGCGGGCGCTGGCCGAGGCGGGCCGGTCCGCTCGGAAGACGAGCAGTCTTCGGATCCGTCAGCCGTTGAGCCGCGCGCTCGTCGGGCTGCCGGCCGGCACCGTTCTCCCGCAGGCGTTGCTGGACGACATCGGCGACGAGTTGAACGTCAAGGTCCTCCAGCCGCTCGATCCCCAGAGCGGGGTGATCGACGTGCAGGTCAAAGCGAACTTCCGGACCCTGGGCCGCCGATTCGGCAACCGCACCCAGCACGTCGCGAAGGCGATTGCCGCCGTGGCCCCCCGGGACCTGGTCGACGGCGTCCGGGCGAACGGGACGTACCCGCTGTCGGTCGACGGTGCGCAGGTCGAGGTGGGCCCGGACGACATCCTGATCACTGAGGTGCCGCGCACCGGTTGGGTAGTGGAGTCCCAACGCGGCGCGACGATCGCGTTGGACACCGAGATCACCCCCGAACTGGCAGCCGAAGGCGTCGCCCGCGACGTCGTCCGCATCGTCCAGCAGGCCCGCCGCGACGCTGACTTCGAGGTCGCCGACCGGATCACGGTGTCGATCGCCGCGCCCGCGGATGTCGCGGCGGCGATCTCCGCGCATCAGAAGCTCATCGCGCACGAGACCCTCGCGCTCCAGCTGACGGTCGTGGACGCGTTGTCGGAAGGGTTCTCCGGCACCGTGGGCGACGGTCAGGAGATCGTCGTGCACGTCGTACGGGCGTGAGCGGCGACGGCGTGACGATCAATGGAGACGGGTCAGGTCTTCCGGGGTCAGACGTAGAGCTCCGGCGGCGATGTTCTGCGCCAGGTGCTCCGGGTCGGTGGTGCCGGGGATGGCGAGCACGTGAGGGCCCTGGTGCAGGGTCCAGGCGAGGCGTACCTGCTGCGGGGTGACGCCGTGGGCGCTGGCGACCGCCTCCACGGCCTCGCCCTGCGCGGTGCTCGCGCCCGCCTCCCGCCCGGTGCCGGCCAGCGCGAAGAACGGTACGAAGGCGATGCCCCGCTCACCGCAGAGCCGGACGAAGGCGTCCTGCTCCCGGTAGGCGTCCACCCCGTAGTTGTTCTGCACGCAGACCACCGGCGCGATGCCCGCCACCTCGTCCAGCTGTTCCGGCCGGGCGTTGGAGAGCCCGAGGTGCCGGATCAGCCCGGCAGCCCGCAACTCGGCGAGCGCGCCGAACCGATCGGCCACCGGCACCGCACCCGGCCCCCGGCCGAGGCGCAGGTTCACCACGTCGAGCTGGTCGCGGCCGAGCCGGCGAAGGTTCTCCTCCACCTGGGCCCGCAACTGCGCCGGGGTGAACGCCTCGGTGAAGCCCGCCTCCGGGTCGTACCCGAAACCGACCTTGGTGGCGATCACCAGGTCCTCCGGGTACGGGGCGAGCGCCGCGCGGATCAGCTCGGTGGCGTAGCGGGCCGGGCCGGTGCCGACGCGCAGGGTGCCCCCGGGCGACACGTAGAACGCGGCGGTGTCGATGTGGTTGACGCCCAACTGCACGGCGCGGCGCAGCAGGGCGACGGCCCGGCCACCGTCGGGGTTCGCGGTGATCCGCATGGAGCCGAAGCCCATCCGGTGCACGGTGCGGTCGCCCAGGGTCCAGGTGCCCGCCGCGGCGGCGGTGATCTCGTCGGTTGGCATCGGGCGACCGTAACCAGTGCGGGTGCGCGGCGCAGTCGGCCGCGCACCCGATACCGTCCGGCGGCGAGGTGGGTTAGCTTTTACCTGCCGACGGAGCAGTTTCAGCGGAGTGCGGCGGGCGCAGCACCGGCACCAGCAGCAGGGTCGGCAGCAGCAGCAGCGGCACCGCCAGCAGCGCGCGCAGGGTGCCGACCTCGTCGCCGACCAGCCCCAGCAACGGCGGGCCACCGAGGAACGCGGTGTAGCCGATCACCGCGACCACGCTCACCCGCACCGCCGCGTGCGCCTCGTCGTCGGCCGCCGCGCTCATCCCGACCGGGAAGCCCAGCGACGCACCCAGGCCCCACAGCGCGACGCCGATGACGGCCACCGGCCCGGAGCCCGCCAGCACGGCCAGGCCGGCGCCGACCACGGCGAGGCCGATGGTGCCGCTGAGCACCGGCACCCGACCCCACCGGTCCAGCGCGATGGTGCCGACGGTGCGTCCGACGGTCATGCCCACCACGAACACCGCGAAGACCGCCGCGCCGGCGGCCTCGCTCACATCCCGTCCATCGATGAACGCCACGGCCAACCAGTCGTTGGCGGCACCCTCGGTGAACGCCGCCACCAGGACGAACAGCCCGATCAGCAGGGTGCGCGGCTCCCGCCAGGCGGCGAGTTGCGCCCGGCGACGGGCGGCGGGGGTGGCGTCCGCCGGGTCGCCGGTGTGATCGCTACCCACGGGCAGGAACGTCCGGGCGGCGAGCGCGGTGCCGGTCGACACGACCACCGCCACCGCGACGAGATGCGCACCGACCGACACGTCGAACCGGGCCGCCCCGGCGCCGAGCGCCGCTCCGGCCACCGAACCGAGGCTCCATCCGGCGTGGAAACGGGGCATGATCGTACGGCTCAGCCGCCGTTCCACCGCCGCGCCCTCGACGTTCATCGCCACGTCGCAGGCGCCGGAACCGTAGCCGAAGGCGACCAGTCCCAGGGCGACGATGGCGAACGACCCGGTCATCGTGGCGCCCAGCCCCGCCACGGTCAGGCCGACCGCGACCAGCACGGTGGCCATCGTGACGGTGCGGGCCGCACCGAATCGCTGGGCGAGCAGGCCGGACGTGGGCATGGCGAGCAGCGCGCCGACGCTCATCGCCAGCAGCAGCAGGCCGAGTCGGCCGGCGGAGAGGTCCAACGCCTCACGGACCGCCGGGACGCGGGAGAACCAGCTGCCGACGGCCAGCCCGTTGAGGGTGAAGGTGACAGCGACGCCGTTGCGGGCGAGCCGCACCGTCCGCAGGGTCGGCGATGCGACGTCCGGGGCTACCGGTCGACTGGTGGGGGCGCTCACGAGGGTGGGTCCTCTTTCTCGGGGTGATCTCCTGGCACGATCGCACACCTGAGAGCGCTACCACCACAACCGGCAACCGCCCCTTACCGCTGCTGGTGCGGCCGGGGCATGATGTGAGCAGGCGTTGGTCCGACCGGACGGGCCGCCGCAGGAGGCGACGATGACGACAGCGGCACACCGACCGGCCACCCTCGAGGACGTGGCCCGGGTCGCCGGGGTGTCCCGGTCCACGGCGTCGCGGGTGATCGCCGGCACGGGGTTCGCCTCACCGGCCGCCCGGAAACAGGTCACGGCAGCCGTCGACCAGCTCGGCTACGTGCCCAACCCGGCCGCCCGGGCGCTCGTCCGCGGCGGCGGCGTACGCCTGGTCGTGGCCGTTCTGGGCACCAGCGCCGCGGTGCTCGACGACCCGTACGTGCACCAGGTGGTCGGCGCTGCCGCCCGGGTGTGCACGCCCGCCGGTGTCGGGGTGGCGCTGTACTGGCTGCCGCTCGGCGACCCCCGCAGCCTCGACCAGCTCGACGGGGATCGCAGCGTGTGCGGGGTGATCCTGGTCAATACCACCGAGGAGCTGCTGGCGGCGGTGCCCCGGTCGTTACGCGGTCGGGTGGTCTCGATCGGCGTCGGCTCGGCGACCGTGCCGTCGTTCGACGTCGACAACGCCGCCGGCTCCGAGGAGGTGCTGCGCCACCTGTACGCCTCGGGTCGCCGCCGGATCGCCATGGTGACCGGCCCCCGGTGGCTGCCCTGCGCGCAACGCCCGGTGCAGACGTACCGCAGGCTCATGGCCGAGGCCGGCCTACCGGAGCGGATACTCCCCGGGGACTTCAGGGCGGCGCGCGGCCGGACGGCGGCCGGCGAGGCGCTGCGCCGCTGGCCGGACATCGACGCGATCTACGCGATCAGCGACGACACCGCGCTCGGGGTGATCGCGGGCCTGCGGGACGCCGGTGCGCGGGTGCCCGGTGACGTCGCGGTGGCCGGCTTCGACGACATACCGTTGGCCGGGATGACCGCCCCGGCGCTGACCACGGCGAGTCATCCGGTGGGGCGGATCGCCGTCGCGGCGGCCACCGCCCTGCTGGACGGGCGCCCGGCGGCTCCGGTGACCCTCTTCCCGTCCGCCCTGGTGGCGCGGGCCAGCGGCTGAGTCGGCGCCCAGTCGAGCGCACCGACGGTTAACCCCGTACGGGCCGGGTAACCGCGTCGGACCTTTCGTCCACCGCGAGGAGCGCCGACCCGTGTCCGACTCCGCGCCGTCGCACTGGGACCCGGCGTCGAGCCCTCGGGACGGCCGGTTGACCGCCCGCCGCCACCTGCCGGTGGGGCCGGGCCGCACCGGGCTGGTGCCGATGACCGGACCTGACGGTGACCGGCTGGCCCTGGGGTACGCCCCGGAGCCGGCGACCGACGGTTCGGCGTACCGGTTGGTGCTGCTCCTGCACGGCGCGGGCGGTTCGGCGCGTCAGGGGCTGGACCTGCTGCTGCCGGTCGCTGACGCGCAGCACCTGCTGCTGGTCGCCCCGGACTCGTCGGCCGCCAGTTGGGACCTGATCGCCGGCGGCTTCGGGGCGGACGTGGGGCGCATTGACGGGCTGTTGGCGACCGTCTTCGACACCTACCCGGTGTCCGACGTGACGGTCGGAGGGTTCTCCGACGGCGCCTCGTACGCGCTGTCGCTGGGCCTGGCCAACGGGGATCTGGTCGACGCGGTGCTGGCCTTCTCCCCCGGTTTCGCCGCGCCACCTGTCACCCACGGCCGACCACGGATCTTCATCTCGCACGGCGTCGACGACCGGGTGCTGCCCATCGACGTGTGCAGCCGCCGCCTCGTCCCCCACCTGCACGACCTCGGCTACGACGTGACCTACCAGGAGTTCCCCGGCGGCCACGACATCCCCGCCCCGATCCGCGATTCCGCCATCGCCTGGCTCACCGCCCCTCCCCCCGGGGCAGGGAACCACCATTGAGCAGTGCGCAGGTCAGACCGGCGGGAGACCGAGGGCGTCCGCGCTCCGGTCCGACACCGCGCTGCCGGCCTACGGCGGCGCAGCGCAACGCGCGACACCACGCCGCCGGCTCACCGCAGCATGCCGTCCGCTCCCCCTTTGGAGCTGATGCCGCAAACGAATCAGGCTCGATGTCGTAAACGATTCAGCTCCAAAGGACCGTCCCACGGCACCAGGCCGGCGGGCCACGGCCTCCCGAGGCGATCGTCTCCCAGCACGCGTCGGACGTGATCACCGGGCTGCTCTGCGCCCCCGGCCCGGGTGCCCGCACGCTGCCGGGCCCGCACCCGACCGGGCCCGGCGACCCGCTCGTCGACCGGCGTCGGTCGGGTCAGCTTCCGGTGAGGGCCCGCAGCAGCGTACGGACGGCGGCGCTCAGGTCGGCGCGGCTGGCGACCGTACCGGGCGGTGGGGCGCTGAGCGCGCCCGCGCCGGCCAGTCGGTCGAAGAGCAGCCCGTCCACGAACGCGACGAACTGGTCGCCCTGCCGGTCGGGGTCGGTGGCCCCGGCCCGGGTCAGCAGGTCCCGGGCCTGCACCCGCAGGCCGGTGCCGTGTTGCAGGATGCCGCGCAGCTCAGGCCGGTGCACCGCCTCCAGCAGGCAGGCGTAGCGCGCGAGGCTCCGGCTGCGTCCGGTGCTCAACCAGCGGTCGAGCACCTCGGCGACGCCGGCGGCGAGGGCGTCGAGGTCGCCGCTGTCGAGCCGGGGGGCGGGGGTCGGGGGTGGCGGGCCGGTCGGCAGGTCGTACGCGGCCAGGTCGGCCCGGTCCCGTTCGGCGAGCCGTCCGACGACCGCCTCGATCAGCGCCTGTCGGGTCCGCAGGTACGCGGAGGTGGTGCCCGGCGGCATTCCGGCACGGCCGTCGACCGCCCGGTGGGTCAGGGCTCGCATGCCACCGTCGGCGATCAGTTCGATGGCCGCGTCGGTCAGCGTAGCGATCCGGTTCGCCCGCGCCGTCATGGCACTCCTCCTTCCCGGGGTCCGCAGGTAGTATCCTCCTTCTACAGCTGTAGAAGGAGGATCGACATGGACGACTCACACGCGGTGGTGGTGGGCGCCGGCATCGGCGGGTTGAGCGCGGCGCTCGCCCTGCACCGGCACGGGTGGAGGGTCACCGTGCTGGAGCGCGCCCCTGAAATGCGCGAGGTCGGCGCCGGCCTGAGCCTGATGGCCAACGCCGTGCGTGCTGTGGACGCCCTCGGCCTCGGCCCGGCCCTGCGCCGGGGTGGACACGGTGAGGCCCCCGGCGGGATCCGCGACCGGCACGGGCGGTGGTTGTCCCGGGTGGACGCCTCGGAGATGATCAGGCAGCTGGGCACCACGGCGCTCGGCGTGCACCGGGCCACGCTGCACCGCACCCTGCGCGAGGCCCTGCCCGCCTCGTCCCTGCACACCAACGCCGCGGTGGAGCACGTCGAGTCGGGCCCGGACCGTGCCGAGGTGCGCTATCAGGGGCCGGACGGCGCGCACACCCTCACCGCCGATCTGGTGGTCGGCGCCGACGGCCTGCGCAGCCGGGTCCGCGCCCAGCTCTGGCCGCACCACCCCGGCCCGGTGTACGCCGGATCGACGACGTGGCGGGCGGCCATCGCGTTTCCGGATCCGATCCCGGCCGCCATCACCTGGGGGCCGGGAGCCGAGTTCGGCATGGTGCCGATCGGCGACGGCCAGCTCTACTGGTACGGCGCGCTGAACGCCCCGCCCGGCGGCCACGCCCCGGACGAGCTGGCTGCCCTGCGCGAGCGCTTCGGCGACTGGCACGACCCCATTCCGGCGCTTCTCGCGGCGACCCCACCCGATGCCGTCCTGCGTAACGACATCCACTACCTGGCGGAGCCGCTGCCCTCGTACGTGCGGGGGCGGGTGGCACTGCTCGGCGACGCCGCCCACCCGATGACCCCCAACCTCGGGCAGGGCGCCGGGCAGGCGATCGAGGACGCGGTGGTGCTCGGCGCGGTCTGCGCCGGCGGTGCCGAGGGGTTGCCGGCCGCCCTGGCCGCGTACGACGAGCAGCGTCGACCCCGCAGTCAGTCCGTCGCGCGTGCCTCCTACGTCGCTGGGCGGTTCGGACAGCAGCTGCACAATCCGATTGCCTTCGCGATGAGGAACGTCGCGTTGCGGGTCACCCCGGGCCGGGTCGC
Source organism: Micromonospora sp. NPDC005324 (assembly GCF_040607155.1). Lineage (NCBI taxonomy): Bacteria > Bacillati > Actinomycetota > Actinomycetes > Micromonosporales > Micromonosporaceae > Micromonospora > Micromonospora sp. NPDC005324. The sequence goes on from NZ_JBEXGE010000006.1 coordinate 199,295, forward strand.
CCTGCGCAGCATGGCCCGCTACGCGGACTGGCGACCGCCGACGGGCTGAGCCGGCCAAGCGATCCGGCCGGTGGCCAGGGCGGCGTACTCCGCCGAGGCGAGGAACTCGGTCAACACCTCCACGGTGCCCGGCGTCCACTGACGACCGTCGAGCACCTCGGCACCGGGGACGAAGAGCATCGCCGCGCCCTCGCCGAGCACCACGTCCTCCTGCCAGGCGCTGGTGCTGCCGAGGAAGTAGTGCTTCACCCGGTCCAGCTCGGGCAGCGTCTGCACTGCGACCGGGGATCTACCAGCAGGACGCACGCGACAATTCTCATCGGACCAGACTACGGGTCGCCGTCGGGGCTAATCAAAGGCGACAGTGCGCCGGTACAATCGGCGACTTCGTTGTGACCGATCGCTGACTGCTGATGGTGAAAGCGATCACACACACTGAGCCCATGAACAGGAGAGTCAACCGCGGTAGGGCACTCCGCGTCGCGGTGTGCCTCCTTCTTCTCGCCGCGCTGAGCGGCTGCATGCAACTCAACATGGGGTTGACCGTCAACGCCGACGACACGGTCGACGGGCAACTCCTGCTGACGGCCCAGAAGTCCGTGCTGAGCGGCCGTAACAAGAACCTCCCGGTCGCCTTCGCGGAGTTGCGGCAGAACATCCCCGCCCTACCGGCGGGCGAGGAGACCCTTTACCAGGACGACACTTTCTACGGCTCCCAGATCAGTTACCGCAAGGCGCCGCTGGCCGGTTTCGACACCGAGAGCGTGAAACTGGTCCGGGACGGTGATCTCTACCGCTTCACGCTGCCGCTCGATCCCAAGAAATATGGCGGAAAGGTTGCGGAGCAGAATCCGCAGAACCAACAGGCGTTCCTCAAGCTCATGTCGTTCGAGATCTCGGTGACCTTTCCCGGCCGGGTGATCGACAGCAATGGCACCGTCAACGGCCGTTCGGTCAGTTGGAAGGTCGATCCCAACCAGGAGAAGCCGGCCGAGCTGCGGGCCGTGGCCGAGGCGCCACCTCGACCGTCCACCTCGCCGGTCGCCGCCGGCGAGGAGGACGACGGCGGATTCCCCTGGCTGCTGGTCGTCGGCGGTGTCCTCCTCCTGCTGCTGCTCGCCGCGGTGGGCGTACTCCTGGTTCGCCGCCGTCATCCCGCGGCGCCGGCTGCGCCCGGTCCGACCCCGCCGCCGGGCCCGCCCGCCGGCGGCCCGGGGCCCGGCTGATCCATCTGGTGGCCGGCCCAGCCGGCCACGCCCGGCCCCGGCCGCCCCCGAAACGACGGCGACCGGCCCCGGTGCTCCCCGCGGGCGCACCGGACCTCACCACCACCACATCCCGGTCGCACCATCGCAGAAGGGGGATCGTCATGAACGATCTCTTCACCTGGGCAGCCCTGGGGACCATCGCCGGCGCGAGCGCCGCGACCCTGCTGGCCACCAACGTCATCGGCGGGCTGATCGGCCCGAGCGGCGACAAGCTCCGCAAGTGGATCGCCATCGCCATCGCGCTGCTGCTGTCCTACCTGACAGCGGCGTTCGCCGACGACGCCGGCGGCGAGAAGTGGGTCATCGCGTTCTTCAACGCGCTGGTCATCTTCTCCGCCGCGCTCGGCGTCAACCAGTTCCCGCCCGGCAACCGACAGGCGACGCCGACCCAGGTCGCGAGCGGTCGCGAGCCCCGAGTCTTCCGTTCCTGGGTCTGAGGGGTGCCGTCATGGTCTTCGGAATTCTCAGCGCAGCCGTTCAGGTCGGCTTCGGCGCCCTGCTCGGCTTCCTCGCCGGTGGCCCGATCGGGCTGCTGATCGGCGCCGTCGTGGGCCTGGTGATCGGCGCGGTCTTCGGCTGGTCGGTGGCCTCCGCCGGGGTGTACGCCTCGGACGCCCGCGGCATCTTCCTCTTCGTCGTCGACCACACCTGGAGTCTGCTCAACACCGTCGTCGGCGCCATCTACCTGACCGTGCACCTGATCTTCGGGCACTCGCTGGACCGGCCCACGTCGCTGAACAGCGGTCGGGTCAGCGTGGTGGAGGGGGTATCACCCCGCTACGCCACCACCATCGGCACCGTCTGCGCCGGCTCCAGCTCGGGCATCCAGCGGCACGAGGACGTGCACATCTTCCAGGGTCGCCTGCTCGGGCCGCTCTACATCCCCCTCGTCCTGGCCAACTACGTCCTGTTCACCATCGCGCCGGTGTGGCTGCTCTACCACGACCACACCAACGCGCCGATCAACCGCTTCACCCGGTACTTCGAAATCGGCGTCTACCCGCACGTGTGGAACGAGGCCATCGCGTACCGGATCCAGGGGACGCCGCCGCGATGACCACCCACGGGCGCGGACCGATCGAGACCGCCACCGCCGAGCTGGTCGCCTGGGTGACCAGCGCGGCGGGGGAACCCGTCCCGGTCGGTCCGCCCCGCGCGTGCGACGACGCCGACGGGCTCACCCTCTGGCCGATGGAGCTGCGCCCGGCCCGGCAGACCCGCTCCAGCGGCGCGGTCCGCGAACCGTACCGGTTCACGGTCCGCCACCTGCTCTGCGTCACCGGACCGGCCGGGTTGCCCCGGCTGGACCGGGTGCTCACCGCCGCGACCAGCGACGGCAGTTACCCGGTCGTGCTGGAGGCCGGCGATCTACCACTGTGGACGGCATTCGGTACGGCGCCCCGACCGGCGCTGCTGATCGATGTGTCGGCGCAGGTGGACCACCCGACTCCGGCCGCGCCGCCGGTGCTGCAACCGCTGCGGTTGCGGCAACTCGACGTGCGCAGTCTCAGTGGGCGGGTGGTCGGCCCCCAGGAGCAGCCACTGGCCGCGATGCGGGTCGAGCTGCCCGGCACCGGGTCCGCCACCCGCACCGACACCGAGGGCCGGTTCCTGATCGTCGGCGTCCCACACGACCCCGAGCACCCGAGCCCGGTCCGGCTGCGGCTGACCGGACGCGGGCTCGTCCTCACCGCCGACGTCGACCCGGCCGAGGACGACATCGTCATCGTCTGCGCGCCACCGACCCACTGACACCCACAGGCACAGGAGGACCGATGCCCAGTTACTTCTCCCCCGGCATCTATGTCGAGGAGGTCCCCAGCGGCGCCCGACCGATCGGGCCGGCGAGCACCAGCATCGCCGCCTTCGTCGGCGTCGCCCCGGACCGCTCCGCCCACCTGGGCAAGGCGGTGCCGGTCAACAACTGGACGGAGTTCCTGCGGCTCTTCGCGGGCGGGGAGCGGGTGGAGAGCACCCCGCTGGCCCGCGCGGTCTTCGGCTTCCTGGACAACGGGGGCGCCCGCTGCTGGGTGGTCAACGTCGGCGAGGGCGGAGCGATCACCGGCTCCGGGCAGCGGCGCGGCGGTCTGCAACTGCTGGAGGCCGTCGACGAGATCTCCATCATCGCCGCGCCCGGCTTCCACGACGTGGTGTCCCACGAGGCGCTGCTCAGCATGGCCGAGCGCACCCGCACCATGGTGGCGATCTGCGACCCGGCGCCGGACATCGACGACATCGCCGCGCTGACCCGGGTCGCCACGCCGTCCTCCGGCAAACCCCCCAAGCCCGCCGAGGGTACGGGCGGCGGCGCGGCCGGCGGTCCCGGCGGCGGTCCGGCCCAACCGGGCGGCTCCGGCGGCCACGAGGGGGCCGCCTACCGGCCGCGACAGTCCGAGTTCGGCGCCTTCTACTACCCCTGGCTGCGGGTCCGCGACCCGATCAGCGGCGAGCTGGAACTCACCCCGCCGAGCGGGCACCTGGCCGGCATCTGGGCCCGCACCGACGCCCTGCGCGGGGTGCACAAGGCACCGGCCAACGAGCCGGTGCGCGGCGCAGTCGACCTGGGCTACCTGGTCACCCGGCCGGAACACGACGTGCTCAACCCCAAGGGCGTCAACGTGATCCGCTACTTCGCCGGCGAGGGGATCCGCGTCTGGGGCGCCCGTACGCTCGCCGCCGAGGCCAGCGAGTGGCGCTACCTCAACGTCCGACGCCTCAGCATCGCCATCGAGCAGGCCATCGCCAACGGCACCCGGTGGATGGTGTTCGAGCCCAACGACTTCACCCTCTGGCGTTCGATCCGGCGCGACATCGGGGCGTTCCTCACCCGGGTGTGGCGCGACGGCGCGCTGCTGGGGCGCAGCCCGGAGGAGGCGTTCTTCGTCAAGTGCGACGAGGAGACCAACCCGCCGGACGTCCGCGACGCGGGCATCGTGATCGCCCACATCGGCATCGCTGTCGTCAAGCCCGCCGAATTCGTGGTGTTCAAGCTGAGCCAGTGGGCCGGCGGCACCGAGACCGAGACGATCGGAGGCTGACATGCCCACCACCGCCACCCCGCAACCCGGGGCCCCGGTCGACCCGTACCGGGCGTACAACTTCCGACTGCTCATCAACGGTGTCACCAACGGCCACTTCACCGAGATGACCGGGTTGGAGGTGAACATCCCCGGGCAGCCGTACCGGGAGCACGGCCTGGGTCGGATGCGGATGGTGCCCGGCCAGGCCGAGTACGAACCGGTGACGCTGCACTTCGGCATCACCGCCTCCCGGGAGCTGTGGGACTGGGTGAACGCCACCGCCCAGGGCACCCTCAACCGGCGCAACGTCTCAGTGGTGCTGCTCGACTCGGTCGGGACGGCCGAGGTGCTGCGCTGGAACCTGATCGACTGCTGGCCCACCCGGTGGCGCGGGATGCACCTCAACACGCTCAGCCACGAGATCGCCATCGCCTCGCTGACCCTGCGCTACGAGGGCCTGGAGCTGGAGACCGGCGGTGCCACCGCGCCGACGCCCGCGTAGCTGGCTGGCCGGCCGGCTGCGCTCGGCGGCCGGTGCGGTGCAGCGCCTCGCCGGGCGGTTCGAGCCCGCCGACCACCTTCCGCCGCCGCCGCAGACGCCCGCGGCGACACCACGCCGTTTCGGGGAGCCTCCGCAGCACTGGCTGGACCTCGTCGCCGCCCACGCTCCCGGCCTGCTGCACGACCTGGACCTCGACCCGCCAGGGGCCGGCAACGCCGAGGCCGGCGCCCGCAGCGACGGGCGGGGCGAGTCGACCGGTCAGGTCGACGCGGACGGCGCGGACCCGGTCGCGGACGCCAGGACCGGCAGGCTCGGCGGGCTCGGCAGGCTCGACAGCGGGGCCGGCGTGGGCGGTCCCGGTGCGAGCGGGGACAAGGGGCCGACGAGGTCGCGTGCCGAGAGCCGGACCGGCGGGCCGGGCCGCCCGTCGCGGGCCGGTGACCAGCCCGACGGCACGGCTGCCGGCCCATTCGGCGACGGCACGCCTTCGTCCAGCTCGGACCTGACCACCCCGTCGGCCGGATCCACCTGGCCGGACGCGTCGACCCCGCCAACCGGTTCGACCCGGCCGCCAGGGCCGGGCGCTGCGATGCCTCCGGTACGGCGGGCGGCCGGGGGCGACACCACGGCCATCGACACGACGACCGTCGACACCACGACCGTCGACACGACAGCCCTCGACACCACGGCCGTCGACGCGGGCGGGCTGCCCCGAGCGGATGGGCCCCGGCAGCCGGTCCGCTCCATGGTGTTCGGGCCGCACAGTTCGCCGATCGGCCGCCCGCACCCTGCGGAGGCGGAGGCCACCCGAACCACCTCACGGCCGCCCCTGGACGCACTGCGGTCCGGCGAGGTCGACCGCTGGCGATCCCCGGAGTCGTTGCCCGTACGACCGGGTGGTCGAGACGGGTTCCGGGGTGACTCGGCGGATGGCCGGGTCCGATCCGGAGAGAACCAGAGCGGGCACGTCCGTGGTGATGCACCGAGCGCGGCCCGGACGTCGCGAGGGGACACCGGGGCCGTGCACCGCCCTCTGGACAGGCCGGCCCGGGGCGGGGCCGGAGAATCCTGGACCGGGTCGACGGCGACGAAGGCCGGAGACCCGTCGACCTCTGTGCGCGGCGACGTGGATCGCCTCGTCGACGGTGGACCCTGGCTGGCCCTGCCCGGCGAATCGGCGCCACCCGGGCGACCGGTCGCGCTGCGCGACGGCGGGACGGGAACGGCCGGCGGCGGACGAACGACCGGAATCGACGGGCCGCCGCCCAGCGCGGCGGCGCGGAGCGTCGACCCGTGGCCGGCGCTGCCCGACGACACCGCGCTGTGGTCGGTCGCCGGCGCGGCGGTGGACACCGCCCAGCTGACCCGGCTGGACCGGGAACAGGCGGGTGACTGATGGAACGCGTCGCCTTCCTCATCGACTCCTCAGGCGTCCGGGTGGACTGCCTGCTCAACCCGGAGACCGTGCAGGTGACCCGGCTCGCCGGCGTACGCCAGCGGGGTGCCGGCGGCGGGCAGCTCACCGGGTCCGGTCTGGCCGACGATCCGCTGGTCTTCACCGGCGGGGGTCGTACCGAGCTGGTGCTGGATCTGCTCTTCGACGTCGACTTCGTGGAGGCGCAACTGCGTCCGGCCGACGTCCGGGTGCTCACCCGTCCGCTGTGGATGCTGGCGGAGAACTCCACCGCCGAGCATGGATGGCTGCGACCGCCGCTGGTCCGGTTGGTCTGGGGCAAGACCTGGAACGTGCCCGGTGTGATCATCGCGGTGGCGGAACGGTTCGACGCGTTCACCGGCACCGGGTCGCCGCGACGGTCCTGGTTGCGGTTGAAGCTGGTCCGCGCCGCCGAGACGGCCGATCAGGCCGAGGCCGGCTTCGCCGAGGAGTTGGCCGCCGCGAGCACCCCGACCGCCGCGCCGGGCAGCGCGGTGATCGCCGCCGGTGACGGCGCGGCCGAGCCGGGTCGCTCCGGTGTACGTTTCGACCTGCTGGCCAACGACGCGCTGGGCTCCCCGCTGCGCTGGCGGCTGCTGGCCGAACACAACCGGATCACCGATCCTCTCGCCGTGCCGGCCGGCACCACCCTCGCCGTCCCACCGACCGTCGGCACCGGTGCGGTGACCGGGTTGGCGCAGGCGGTGGCCGGTGCGGTGGGCGCGGGAGCGTCGCACCTGGGCGCCTCGGTCGCCGGCGCGCCGTGGAACGCGGCGACCGGCCCGACCGGCGCGGCTCCGAGCGCGTCCGGCAACCCCGGGGGTACGCCGTGACCAGCGTCGCGCCCCGGGCGTTGATCGTCCTGCTCGACGGCGTCGAGCTGGTCGGCGCGGTCCGTCAGCGGGTCCGCTCGCTGCGGGTGGCGGCCCGCCTCGACCAGCCCACCCAGGCCGAGCTGGTGCTCGCCACCACCGCCGGGACCGGCGCGTTCGACCCGGCGGTACGCCCCGGCACGGCGCTCGACGTTCGGCTCGCCGACCACGCGGACGCCCTGTTCACCGGTGAGGTCACCTGCGTGGAGGTGGAGTACGCCGCCGACGGGGCGGCGCGGCTGCGGCTTCGGGCGTACGACAGGCTGCACCGGCTGCGCAAGCGGCAGGGGTTGCGGGTCTTCACCTCGGTGACCGCCGTCGAGCTGGCCCGGGAGCTGTGCGGCGCGGTGGGGCTGGCGGTGACCGCCGAGGTCGACGGCCCTCGGTTGGAGCGGCTGCTCCAGCACCGGCACAGCGATCTGGAGCTGCTGCGCGAGGTGACCGGACGGGCCGGGCTGCACCTGGCCGCCGACGCTGACGGCGTCCGGCTGGTCACCCTTGCCGGCTACGGGGAGCCGGTCGCGTTGACGCTCGGCGCCGGGGTGCACACCCTGCGGCTGTCCACGAACACCGACCAGGCCAGCGGGGCCAGCGCGGCCCTGGGCTGGCATCCGCAGCGAGCCGAGGTGATCAGCCAGCAGGTCGACGAGGCGCGCTGCGGGCGACCCGCCGGCGACCGCCCGGACCCGGCTGACGTGGGCGCCGACGGCGTTCGCACCGCAGTGGACCAGCCCGGCCGCAGCGACGACGAGCTGGCGGCGCTGGCCCAGGCCCGCCTGGACACCCGCGCGGCGGCGCTGGCCACGGCCGAGGGGGTGGCCGAGGGCGACCCGGAGCTATGGCCGGGCCGCCGCGTCGACCTCGGCGGGGTGCCCGACCCGGTCGCCGGGACGTACGTGCTGACCGAGGTGGTGCACACAGTCGACGGCAACGGTCACCTGACCCGTTTCTCCACTGTGCCGCCGGCCACCCCGGCGACCTCGACCGGCGGCGCGGCGGTCACCCTCGGCAGCGTCACCGACGTCGCCGACCCGGACGGGCTGGGCCGGGTGCGGCTGACCCTGCCGGCGTACGGGGACCTGGACGCCGGCTGGCTCGCCGTGCTCTGCCCCGGCGCCGGGCCGGGCAAGGGCCTGGTGGCGCTGCCCGACCCGGGCGACACCGTGCTGGTGGTGCTGCCCGGCGGTGAGCCAGCCTCGGGCATCGTGCTCGGTTCGCTGTTCGGCGCTGTCGAGCCGTACGACGCGGGCATCGACGACGGAAAGGCCCGCCGCTGGACGATGCGCACCGCCGGCGGGCAGTCGATAGTTGTCGACGACGTGCGGCGCAGCCTGCGGCTGGGCACCGAGGGCGGCAGCTTCCTGGAGTTGACCCCCGACCTGGCCACCCTGCACGCGGCGTCCGACCTGGTGGTCTCCGCACCCGGCCGGGCCATTGTGGTGCGCGCCCGCAGCGTGGACTTCCTGCACGCCGACTCGACCGAGGACCCGACCACCGCGGCGGAGCAGGCCCGAACGCTTGCCCGCGCCCACCACCAAGGAGGCGGCTGATGCGCTGGATCCACAGTGACTCCGTGATCACCTGCGATCACGACGGCCGGGTCGAGAACCGACCCTCGCGACAGTGGGTGACCGTCACCGGTGTGCCAGTGCTCGTCGACGACGACCCGGAGGGACGCACCATCATCGCCTGCCCGAACTACGGCCCGACCATCAAGCCGTGCACGACGACGCTGACCGTCCGGGTCGGCTACAGCGACTGGGTCCGCGTCGACGGGCACCGGGTGGTGCTGTCGCACCTGGAGGGGTTCACCAACGGCACACCGCCGGGGCTGGTCAAGCACACGGTGCGCGACCCCGCTCAGGGGTTCCTGGGGGCGGACCGATGAGGGCCTTCCGCTTCGTCGGCGCCGGCTTCGACGCCGGCCGCACCGGCGGGTTGGCGCTCACCGCGGCCGGCGGCCTGGCGATGACCGAGGGCGACGAGAGCGTACGGCAGGCGCTGTTCCTGCTCCTGTCGACGACGCCGGGCGAACGGCTGATGCGACCCGGGTACGGCTCCCGGCTGCACCGGCTGGTCTTCGCGCCCAACGACGACACCACTGCCGGTCTGGCCATCCACTACGTCCGGCAGGCCATCGCCCGGTGGGAGCCCCGGGTCGAGGTGATCGACGTGGACGCCGGGCCGGACCCGGACGACGCGTGGCGGTTGGTGATCCGGTTGGACTACCGGGTGCGGGCCAGCCTGACACCCGGGCAACTGGTCTTCTCCGTGGACCTGCTCCCGGTCGACGAACCCGCTCAGGGAGGAGCGTCATGACGCTGCCCGTGCCGCACCTGGACGATCGCGGCTTCCTCGACCTGGTCACCGAGGCCCGGGAACGGATCCGGCAGTCCTGCCCGGCCTGGACCGACCTGTCGGCACACGACCCCGGCATGGCGCTGGTGGAGACGTTCGCGCACCTCACCGAGGTGATGATCTACCGGTTGAACCAGTTGCCGGAGAAGGCGTACGTCTCGTTCCTGAACCTGCTCGGGGTCACCCGGCACGCGCCGACCGCGGCCTGGGCGGACGTCCGGTTCACCCGTACCGGCACCGACCGCGGCGCGGTCCGTATCCCGGCCGGGCTGCGGGTCGCCGCGGCCCGGGGAGCGGACCCCCGGCCGGTCCTGTTCGTCACCACCGAGCCGACGCTGTTGCCCGCCGACGAGACGTCGGTGACGGTACGGATGCACCACTGCGAACCGGTCGAGGCGGAACTGCTCGGGGTAGGCACCGGCCAGCCGGGGCAGGTGCTGCGCGCGGCGCACGCGCCACTGACGCACACCGCCGAGGCGCTGGACCTGCTGCTCGGGGTGGAGGTGCCGGCCGGCACTGTCGAGCTGGGCGCGGCGGCCCGCGAGCACGACGGTCGCACGTTCGAGATCTGGCGGCCGGTGGACAGCTTCGCCGGGCTCGGCCCGCAGGCCAAGGCGTACCTGGTCGACCGCTGCTCCGGCACCGTCATCTTCGCCCCGGCCCTCGACCTGCGACCAGCGGCCGCGTCCGCTGCCACCGAACCGGCCGCGCCGCACAGTGCGGTACCGGTGACCGTCGCGGCGGTGCCGCCGGCCGGACGGCAGATCCGGCTCTGGTACCGCGCCGGTGGCGGGCCCACCGGCAACGTGGCGGCGGGCACGCTGACCAGCCTGCGCGACCCACTACCGGGGGTACGCGTGGACAACCCCGCCCCGGCGGCCGGCGGCCGGGAGATGGAGGCGCTGGAGTCGGTGCTGCTGCGCGGCCCGTACGAGTTCTTCGCCCAGCAGCGGGCGGTCACCGCCCGCGACTTCGAGGTCCTCGCGACCAGCTCCGGCGCTGTGGCGCGGGCGCGCGCGTTCACCCGCGCGGCGGTGTACAGCTTCGCCCGGCCGGGTGAGGTCGAGGTGGTGCTGGTGCCGTACGTGCCGGAGGCGGCCCGGCCGGGCGGTCGGCTGCCGGTGGCGGTGCTGCGCGAGCACGAGGTACCCGAGGCGCGGCACCGGGTCGAGGCGGACCTGGAGGAACGCCGAATGGTCGGCATCCGCTCCCGGGCCACCTGGGCGCGGTTCAAGGCGGTGTCGGTGCGGGCCCGGGTGGTGGTCCGCCGCGAGGAGGACGTGGACGCGGTCCGTCGTCGCATCCACGACCGGCTGCACCAGACGTTGAGCCCGCTGCCCACCGCGCTCAACCCGACCGGCTGGCCGTTCGGCGAGCCACTGCGGGCGTCCAACGTGTACCGGCTGCTGGAGCACGCAGAGCCCGGGGTGCGCTATGTCGAGTCGGTGCGGTTCGTGGTCGACGAGGCCCCCGACGCCGGCGTCCGCGCCCTCGCCGTGGACCAGTACCAGCCGCGCACCTGGTACGCGGGGCGCGGCCCGGTGCTGTTCCGCTCCAGCAACGGCGGCGCGGGTTGGGAACCGGCCGGTCGCTTCGACGACGAGACGGTGCAGCGGGTGGCCCCGGCGCCCGCGCCGGTGCGGCCGGGCATCGTCGCGCGTCCCGGCTCGGTGGCCGTGGTGACGCTGCACGCCTCGGGCGGCTCCCGGGTGCACCTGAGCACCGACCTGGGCGAGACGTGGTCGCTGCTCACCGACCTGGACTCGCGGATCTCCGACCTGGCCTGGCTGGACCGCGACGGCGCGGGCTCGCTGCTGGTGGCCACCGACACCGGCCTGTACGAGGTGTCGCTGCTGCCCGGGGCGGTGCCGTTGCAGATCCTGGTCGACCCGTCCGACGCCGACCGGGGCTTCTACGCGGTCCGCACGTTCGTCTCCGAGCGGGGCGCGCCGGGGGTGGCGGTGGCGGCGCAGGCAAGCTTCGGGGTGTACCTGTCGACCAGCGGCGGCCGACCCGGCAGCTTCAGCCACGTCGGCCTGGCAAACGTCGACAACAGGGTCCTCGCCGTGCAGTACGACGGCCCGGCCACCCTGCTGTGGAGCGGCGCGGGCGAGCCGGACCCGAAGAAGCCCGGCCAGGGCTGCCACCGCACCCGGCTGTTCGAGTCCGACGTGAAGTGGCAGTCGATGCAGGCCGGGTGGGTCGGCGGAACCTGCCGGGACCTCGCGTTCGCCGGCCAGCAGGCGGTGACGGCCACGCAGAGCGGCGGGGTGCTGCGGCTGGACACCCTCGCCGCCCAGCCGCAGTGGCAGTCCGTGTCGGTCAACTGCGGCTTGCCGTTGCGGGACCGGACCCGGTTCGTGCCGGTCGACGCCATCGCGGTGAGCGGCCCGACGGCCGGAGGCGCTGCGGCCGGCGGCACCGGCGCGGCGGAGCGGTTGATCCTGGCCAGCGGTGAACGCGGCGTGCACCGCAGCGCCGACGCCGTCACCTGGACGCCCAGCGCCAACCAGGCCACCGCCGACGTGGTGACCGTTCCCGATACCTGGCTGCTCTGCTCCGGCGAGCACGACATCGAGGTGGTGCGCCAGGATGCGACGCTCGGCGATTGAACGGCTGCTGCCCGCCGCCTACCAGCGGGCCTGCGTGCCGGGCAGCGTGCTCTGGGCGCTGCTGGACGTGATGGAGGGGCTGCACGCCCCGGACGAGGCGATCCTCGCCGAGGTGGACGCGCTGTTCGACCCGTACCGGGCGCCGGACGGGCTCGTCGTGCGGTTGACCCGCTGGGTGGCGATGGACCACGTGGTGGCCTCGCCCCGGCCGGACACCCCGCTGCCGCTGCCGGTGGGTCGGCTGCGCGACCTGGTGGCCAACGCCGCCCTGCTGGCCCGTTGGCGCGGCACCCCGTACGGGATGCGAAGAGCTCTCGAGGTGGCTACCGGGTTGAGTGGTTTCGCTCTGGACGAACCGGCCGACCAGCCGTTTCACGTCGTGGTGCGGGTGCCGGTCGCCGCCGCCGGCCAGCTCGCCGTGATCACCCGCATCGTCGAGGCGGAGAAACCCGCCTCGGCCACTGTCGAGATCGTCCTGGAAGAGGAGTCGTCATGACCACCGAGTGGGCGGTCGTCGCCGCCGCCGAGCAGTTCACAGTCGACCCGCGCAACAGCGGCGAGCTGACCTTCACCGTTTCCAACCCGGGCAACGCGCCGGACACCGTGGTGTTCGACGTGGCGCCCGGTGACGGCTCCCAGCGGGCGTGGTTCACCGTCGCCGAACCCCAACGGGTGGTACCCGGGCAGGGCTCGGTGTCGTTCCTGGTCAAGCTCGCGGTGCCGGCCGGCACCCCGCCCCGGCGCTACGACATGACCGGGTTCGCGTACTCGGCGAACACCGCGCCGGAGGAGAGTTCACGCTCCAGCGGCCGGGTCACGTACGAGGTGCGGGCGGTCGCGCCGCCACGGCGTACCCCGTGGTTGTGGATCGCCGCCGCGGCGGCGTTGGTGCTGGTGGTGGTCGCCGTGGGGGTGGTGTTGCTGACCCGCGACGGCGAGCCGGCCCCCGGCGAGCCGCGGGTGGTCACCGTCGAGGCGGAGAGCCTGGTGCCGGGCGCGGTGGTGGACTCCCCGAAGAAGAGCGCGGCGAAGGTGGAGGCGCAACCCAACTGCTGCGGGGTGACCTGGTCCGGCGACAAGCAGTTGTTCTTCCAGGGGCTGGCCATCGGCGACAAGGTCAGCGTGACGGTGCAGATCCCGGCCGACGGCAGCTGGCGTTTCGCCGCGGTACGCACCACCTCCCTCGACTACGCCAACACCGTGTTCGCCATCGACGGCAACCAGGTCGGCGGCACGTTCCTCGGCTTCACGCCGACAGTGCGAAAGACGGAGTTCCTGGACGTCGGCACGGTTCAGCTCGCCAAGGGCCCCCACCAGGTCACGCTGCTGGTGGTCGGCAAGACGCAGGGCACGAACCGCTACTTCGCGGGCGTCGACGAGATCCGGTTCACCGAGATCGTGGCGCAGGCCGTGGCGCGATGAGTGGTCGGCAGAAGGCGCTGCTGGGGCTGCTCGCCGTCCTGCTGGTGGCGCTCTTCGTGGTCGCGGTCGGCGCGGGCCGCGACGACCGGGGTGATCCGGGGGCCCGGCACGGGTTCGTCGACCGGTTGGGCGCGCTGGGCGGCGAGCGTTCCTCGGTGGATCCGGCGACCGTCAGCGCCGACTGCGCCGACGAGGCGGGCCGGCTGGAGTTCTCCGGCAGCTGCGTGGTGCGGGTCGCGGACCCCGGCGGGCTGCGCACCCTGGTGCTGCGCAGCGCGGCGCGGTTCACCGTCGTCGCCCCGGCGCCCGGCGACGCCGACCTCACCATCCGCGACGAGGTCGAGCCGGCGGCGGACGGCACCGGCGCGGTGGCGAAGATCGCCGTCGACCAGACCACCGAGGTGGGCCTGGTCTGCCCCGGCCTGGGCGGCTGCACTGTCGTCGTGGCCACGTCCTGACCCGACCTGGACCGAGAGGAAGGTGCCGCCGTGGGTGACCTGCGCAAGCCGTTCCTGCTGATGGCCATGCTCGCCATCGTCCTGGCGATCGGGGTGGAGCTCGGCGCCGGGCTGCTGCTCGGCGGCGCCGATGCCGGCGCGGCCCTCGCGGACAGCGCCGGCGCGCTGGACGTAGAGATCGATGACGTGTCCGGGGTCAGCGAACCGTCCGGCCGGGGCACCGGCTACCTGGCGTTGATCGACGCGGTGGCGGTCTGGAGCACCGGGCTGTTCTGCCTGGGCCTGCTGCTGCCCGAGCGTGTCCAGGGGCGGGTGCAGGGCGTCGCCAGCCTGATCTTCTCGATCATCCTGATCATCGTCGGGCTGGTAGCGCTGGTCGTCGCGTTCGTGGAGCTGTCCATCATGGTGTCGCTGTTCCTGGCCGTTCCGTTCGGCACCCTGGCGTACCTGGCGCTGTGGGGGTTCTTTCCGGTCGGCGAGGCGGCGGTGCTGCTCGGGCTGGTGCTGCTGCTCAAGCTGGTGTGGGCCGGGATGCTGGTGCTGGCCCAGCCGCGCTTCCTGCAGAACAAGGGCCTCGTCCTGCTGATCCTCACCACCCTGCTGTGCACTGTCGTGCTGGAGTTCCTGCACAACCTGGTGCCGGTGATCCTGGTCAGCATCGTCGACGACGTGGCAGCGTTGATCTTCGCGATCATCGCGATCATCTGGGGGGTGGTGCTGTTGATCGGCTCCATCCCGGCGATCGTCAAGGCCATCCGCGTCACCGCCGCCCTACCGACCCGCTGACGTTTGCGGTATCGGCAGCGCCCGGCTCGATTGTCTGTGACCCTGACGGCGTGGACGAGACGCCGGGGCGCGACGCCGTGGAGCTGCGCGTGCACGGCATCTCCGGCGTCACCGCCGAACGGATCCTCGACCACCCGATCGTGACCCGGGTCGCCGGGAACACGCACGCGGGCTTCTTCCGGCCCCGGCCGGGCAGCGGCACCGCCGGCGGGGCCACCGACGGTGTCACCGTCGAGGCGTACCGCTGGGGTTCGCTGACCGCCGGCGCGGCGGTCCGGACGGCCTCGATGTTGCTGCTGCTGCCCTTCATGTTGAGCAACCTGGCGATCTGGCTCCGGCCGCCGGGGCACGACCGGTGGGGGCTGCTCGGCGTGCTGTGCCGGTTGATCGCCGGCACCCTGACGGCCACGTTCATGCTGGCGGCGGTGGGCGTCACCCTGGACCTGGTCGGCTGGCAGTGCGTGCCGTACCCCGGGTGCCGGGCCAGTCGCCCCTACCTGGCCTGGCTGCACAACCTCCCGGCCGGGCCCCGGCTGGCCCTGCTGTCGATCGTTCCCCTGCTGGCGCTGCGGGTCGTCTGGGCCATCGGCACCCGGTCGGCGCGGACCTTCGAGGGGTTCGGCCCGTCGTCGGCGCAACGCCTACCCGGTGAACCGGCCGGGAGCCTCACCGACCCCGGCTTCTGGCAGGACGAGCAGACCACGGGTTGGCTGCGGCAACTCCATGTGGTGCTCGGCATCGGGACGCTGAACGTCGCCCTGCTCGCCGGCATCTCACCCGGTGGGGTGGGCGCGCCCGGTCACGCCGCGCTGTTCGGCGTCGCCGTCGGGTTGCTCGTGGTCGGGGCGGCCCTGCTCGCCCTGCCCGTGCCGGCCAGCCCTGCGGGGGCACGACGGTTCCTGCGCCCCCTCTGGGTGGCCACTGTGGTGGTGACCGTGTGCAGCCTCGGCTCGGCCGCGCTCGCTGACGCGAAACCGACCGGATCGGGCAAGCTGCCCGGGTACGAGGGCGCCGCCGCCGGGGTGGTCGCCACGCAGGGCATCCTGCTCCTCGTGCTCACCGTCGTCACGTACACGCGTCAGCGTGCCGCCCGCGACGACGAGCGCCCCTTCCTGCGCGGGCTCGGCACCCCGGTCGTGGCGGCGGTGGCGGTGAGCGTCGGCGCGGCCTTCACCGCGACCCTGGTCTACCGCGTCGCGGACGCCCTCGACCACGGCGACATCCCCGACCCGATTCGGCCCAACCCGCCGATCGTCGGCCCGCTGGACCCGCCGGTGGCCTACTGGTGGGCCGCGCTCGCCGGGCTCGCCGCGCTGCTGATCGGCGCGGCGGTGACCTCGGTGACCCTCCTGTTGAGCCGGCGGCGGCGACGGAGGCAGGCGGCGGGGATCATCGAGCGGGACTACCCCGACGTGCCGGCCGAGGACGCGCACCGGCTGCGCCTGGTCCGGGAGACCATCGCCCGGTCCCGGATCACCGAGGAGCTCGGCCCGCTGCTGCTCGCGTTCCTGCTGATCGCGTCACTCGGGCTGGCCACCGTCGCCTTCGACGTGATCGGGGTCGGTCCCACCCAGCTCGCGGACCGGCTGGGCGGGGACGGCGGCGCGGCCGTCGCGCTCGCCTACGTCACCGACGCCGGGGTCTGGGTGATCAGCCTGCTGGTGCTCTGCCTCATGATCCTCGGCTTCCGCGCGTACCGGTCGGCCCAGACCCGGCGGGTGGTGGCGGTGCTGTGGGACCTCGGCACGTTCTGGCCCCGGATGATCCACCCGTTCGCGCCGCCCTGCTACGCCGCCCGCGCCGTTCCGGAGCTGGCAAAACGGGTCACCGGGCTCACCGCGCGGGGGCCGGTGGTCATCTCCGGACACAGCCACGGGTCGGTGCTCGCCGCGGCCACCATCCTGCAACTACCGCCGTCCGTGCTGGCCCGGGTCTCCCTGTTGACCTACGGCTCGCCGCTGCAACGCACCTATTCGCGGCTCTACCCGGCGTACCTCGGGCCGCAGACCCTCCGCGACCTGGGCGGGCGGATCGGGTGGCGGTGGCGTAACCTGTGGCGCGACACCGACCCGATCGGGGGACCGATCTTCCCTTCGGGCCCGCACGGAACACCGCCCGGCGTCGACGTCGACGTCCGACTGCGTGATCCCCGCAGCCTGACCATCGACAGGGCGGACACCGTGCCGCCGCCGATCGAAGGGCACTGGCCGTACCACACCCAGGCCGCGTACCAGGCGGCGATCCGTGAGCTGACCGACCGGTCCCGCTGATCCGCGCTCACGGCGTCAGCGCGACCAGGGCCGTCACCGCGTCGCGGTCGAGGGTCCCGTCGGCCACCCACACCCGGTACCGGCCGTGCCGGCTCCCACCGGCCGGCACCACCGCCGGGCGGTCGAACGCGAACGCGACACAGACCCCCGGATACATCCCGGTCCGCACGAACCACCGGTCGTCGCGGCCGAGGCCCGTGAAGACCAGTGTGTACGCCCCGCCGCCCGGCCCGGCGCCAGTCAGCGCGAGCCACGGCGCCGCACTGCCGTTGACCGTCTGCTCCCCGACCGCGTCGGCGGTGAACACCGCCGGCTCGCCGTCGGCGGCGGCCCGCCAGAAGAACCCGCCGTAACCGGCCCCGCCCGGGCGGCCGTTGGTGGCCGGGCTGCCCAGCCGGATCTCCCGGTCGTCCGGGGCGACGAGGACGGACTCCATCTCGAGGTGCCAGGCGCCCGGTGCGACCACCGACGCGGCGAGGCACCTCCGCTCGGTCAGCAGCACCCCGCCGGCCCGGTCGCGCCACTGGAGATCGTGCGCGTACCGGCCCGGGGACCGTTCGACCTCGCCGGTGTGCGCGATGACGCCGTGGTCGTCCCGCCAGGTGTAGCCGACGTCGCGCACGTAGGTGCGCCCGCCCCAGAGGTTGCTGCCGTCGACGTCCTGCACCGCGAGGGACGCACCGAGGTGCCAGACATGGTCGGCGGGCAGCGCGTCGGTGACCACAGTCCCGCCGAGCGTGCGTACCGGGTGCAGGTACGGTCGCGGCCCGTGCCGCGCGTCCAGCGCCGGGTCGAGCACGTACTCGGCCACCTCCGTGGCCCCGACCGTCAGCCGCACCGGCTCCCCGCTCACGGCAGCTCCCGGCGGCCGATAACGGCGGCCGGGACTGGCCGGCGGACGGTGACGGCGTGCAGGGCAGCCACCGTGTAGCCGGCGAGGATCGGCACCGCGACCGGGGTGACCAGGACGGTGAGCAGCCCGGCCAGCGCGACGACCCCGGTGAGCGCCGCCCAGCGGGTGGGCGCGTCGAGGCAGGCGCGGGCGGCGGACCGGGCCGAGACCCGCCACCGCCCGCCCCCGTTGCCGCCCACCTCGACGACGACCAGCCCGGCGTACCCGGCCAGGCCGGCTGCGATCAGCGCCGTCACCAGCAGCGCCGCCGGGCCGCCCGGCACCCGACCGGTGGCCAGCGCCGCCAGGTCGGCGGCGAGCAGCGCCGCGGCGGCGAGCGCGAGCAGGCTGACCGGCACACCGGGCAGCACCGCGCGGCCGAACCGGCGCAGTGTCGTGCGCGCCGACGGCCAGCTGCCGGTACGCGTCCAGTCGTGCACCGCCGCGCTGGCCGTGCCCGCCGCCGCTGCGGCGGTGAGCAGGGGCACCGCCGCGAGGGTCAGCAGGATGCCCAGCAGCGCGAGGTCGGCGGCGTCGCGGGCGACGTCGCGCCAGTCCCGCCGCCCGCCGGTGTCGATCGGTTCAGCCCTTGATGCCACTGGTGTTGATCCCCTCGACGAGCATCCGCTGGAACGCGACGAAGAACAGGAAGACCGGCAGCAGCGACAGCACCGACATGGCGAACATCGGGCCGACAGCACTCTGGCTGGTCGAGTCGATGAACAGGGTCAGCGCGACCGGGACTGTGTAGTCCTCCAGCTGGGACAGGAAGACCAGTTGGCGGAAGAAGTCGTTCCAGGTCCAGATGAACGAGAAGATCGCCGTGGTGACCAGCGCCGGGCGGCTCAGCGGCAGGATGATGTGCCGGAAGATGCCGAACGGGCCGGCGCCGTCGATGCGGGCCGCCTCGTCCAGCTCCCGCGGAACGCCACGCATGAACTGCACCATGAGGAAGACGAAGAACGCCTCGGTGGCCAGGAACTGCGGGATGAGCAGCGGCAGGTAGGGCCAGTCGCCGCCGACCAGGCCGAGCGTGCGGAACAGGATGTACTGCGGCACGATCAGCACGTGCTGGGGCAGCAGCAGCGTGCCGATCATGACGGCGAACCACATGCCGCGCAGCCGGAACCGCAGCCGGGCGAAGGCGTACGCGGCCAGCAGGCAGGAGAGCCCGTTGCCGATGACGGTGAGCAGGCTGACCATGGCGCTGTTGAGGAAGAACCGGCCGAAGCTGACGTCGAAGTTGGACCACCCGGCGGTGTAGTTGCCCGGGGTGAACCGCTCGGGCAGCAGCCCGACGTTGTTGACGATCTCCTCCTGGGACTTCAGCGAGGTGCCCACCATCCAGATCAGCGGGTAGAGCACCACGGCGACGATCGCCACCAGGATCAGCAGTCGCAGCACGGGCCGTCCGCCGGGTCGTCGGCGCGCGTTCGGCGGCGCTGCGGTCGTCGGGGTCACCGTCACCATCACCGGTCCTCCCCGTCGGAGTAGTGCACCCAGAACCGTCCGGTGCTGAAGAAGATCGCGGTGATGACCGCGATGGCGAGCAGGAACACCCAGGCCATCGCCGAGGCGTAGCCCATGTTGAGGTCGGTGAAGCCGGTGATGTAGAGGTTCAGCGTGTACATCAGGGTGGAGTCGACAGGGCCGCCGGTGCCGTTGCTGAGCACGAACGCGGCGGTGAAGCCCTGGAAGCCGTTGATGGTCTCCAGCACCAGGTTGAAGAAGATGACCGGGGAGAGCATCGGCAGTGTGACGTTGCGGAACTGGCGGAACCGGCCGGCCCCGTCGACAGACGCGGCCTCGTACAGCTCGGTGGGCACCTGCTTGAGCCCCGCCAGGAAGATCACCATCGGTGCGCCGAACTGCCAGATGGCCAGCACCATCAGTGTTTCGAGGGCCCAGTCCGGGTCGTTGACCCACGGCTTGCCCTGGATGCCGAAGAGGCTCAGCAACGAGTTGAACGCGCCGTCGCGGTTGAACATGTTGACCCAGACGATGGCCAGCGCGACGCTGCCACCGAGCAGGGACGGCAGGTAGAACAGCCCGCGGAACACCCCGACGCCGCGCCAGGCGCGGTTGAGCAGCAGCGCCACGCCGAGCGCCGCGGCCAGCTTCAGCGGTACGGCGATCAGCGCGAAGGTCAGTGTGACCCGCACCGCGTGCCAGTACGACGGGTCGGCGGTGAACATCCGTTCGTAGTTGGCCAGCCCCACCCACTCCACCTCGGAGAAGGGGGTGAGGATGTCGTAGTTGGTGAAGCTCAAATAGAGCGACAGCAGCATGGGGACTG
Source organism: Micromonospora sp. NPDC005324 (assembly GCF_040607155.1). Lineage (NCBI taxonomy): Bacteria > Bacillati > Actinomycetota > Actinomycetes > Micromonosporales > Micromonosporaceae > Micromonospora > Micromonospora sp. NPDC005324. The sequence goes on from NZ_JBEXGE010000006.1 coordinate 219,486, forward strand.
CCGTGATACCCATCAGGCCGATGAGCCACGGCGACAGGAAGACGTACCCCGCCAGACCTTCGCTGTTGCGGAAGCGTCCGGGCCCACGCCTCTCAGCGTGGGCCCGGTCGGATCCGGGACCGCGCCGGGTCGGGTCGGGCGCCGTGGTCAACGCCACGAACAGCTCCTCTCCTCGCCTCGCGGCGCGGTCAGGCGATGGCGGACTTGCACGCCTCGATGAACTGGGCGGCGGCCTCGGCGGGGGTGGCCCTGCCGTACTGCGCGTTCTCGGCGGCCTTGATCAGCTCGGACTTGACCTTGCTGTGCCCCTTGATCGGCACCTGCGGGGACTTGCCGAACTTCTGGGTCAGCTCCGCCTCGACGGCGATCGACTGCTTCATGGCCGGGTCGGTGGTGTCGTCGCTGACGACCCGGCGCAGGTCCAGGTTGGACGGCAGGCCCCGGTCGGTGCCGAGCAGCTTGACCGCCTCCTGGTCGTTGTTCAAGAAGTTGATCACGTCGACCGCGACGTCCTTGTTCCTGCTGCCCTTGAAGACCGACCAGTACATCGAGGCGCGGGCCCACTGCGCGCTCGGGTCACCGGGGTAGGCGATGACGCCCAGCTCGTCCTTGGTGTTCTTCTTCAGGTCGGGCATCTGGTTGGCCCAGACCCAACTGGTGCCCGCCTTGCCGGTGACCACCAACTGCTTGGTGATGTCGGTGGCGTTGCCCTCGTGGATGACGTCGGCGGTCGGGGTGGCCTTGCGGTCCCGGGCGCCCTTCCACAGCTCGAACCACGCGGTCACGTCCTCGGCGGTGAAGCCCAGTTCGTTGCCCTTGTAGAGGTCCTTGCCCTGCTGGCGCAGCCAGACCCAGAACGCCTTGTAGTCGGCGCTCGGGTCCTGGGTGCCGGGCACCTTGGTCCTGGCGGAGACCTGCTCGGCCCAGGCGATGTGCTGCTCCCAGGTCATGCCGGTGGCGGGCTCGGGCAGGCTGTGCCTGGCCAGCAGCGTCTTGTTGTAGACCAGACCCTGGGTGTTCTCCCCGGCGGCCAGGCCAGCGAGCTTGCCGTCGACCACGCCGTACTGCCAGAGGCTCTCCGGGAACTTGGAGGTGTCCAGCTTGCCGGCCTTCTGGTACGAGGTGAGGTCCAGTGTGGTGCTGCGGGCCGCGTACTCGGCGAGGTAGTTGTCGTCGATCTGGAACAGGTCCGGCGGGTTGCCGCCGGCGGTGAGCGTGGCCAGCTTGTCGAAGTAGCCCTGGTTGGCCTGCCAGGTCTTCTCGAAGGTCACGTTCGGGTGCTTCCTGGTGTAGAGCGCGAGGGCGTCCTCGGTCAGCTTGGCCCGGGCGTCGCCGCCCCACCAGAAGATGGAGAGCTTGACCGGGGCGTTCGGGTCGGCGGCGCCGCCGTCGTCGCCGCAGGCGGCGGCCCCGAACATCAGCGGCGCGGCGACCGTCACGGCGAGCAGGCCGCGCAGCAGGCGCCGCCGAGGCAGCGCGGTACGGTGACTGCGCCCGGCAGGCGCGTCAGTGGTGGGGGGCGTTGCGGGGTGCATGTGCGCTCACTCCTCGGCATTAGGAGGCGACGGCGTCACCGGTGGCCGCGGTCGGGATGCCCGGGCCCGCAGGGCAATGCGGGTCCGGGCCACGCGGCGCGGCCAGGGGACGTGCCGGTCGGGCGTACGGGCCCGGGCCGGTCGAGTCGCGGATGACCAGGTCGGTCTGGAGCATTACCTGTGCGGTGGTACGACGGACGCCGATCGCCGTGCCGGCACCGGACCCCCGCGCACCGCGCGGTGACTCGATGTCCTGTTGCAGCAGCATGTCGACGGCCGTCCGGCCGGCGGCCCCGGTGGGCGTGGCCACCGTCGTCAGTTTGGGGCGGGTCAGCCGGCTCAGGGTGATGTCGTCGACCCCGACGACGCTCACCTCCTGCGGCACCCGGACCCCGAGCGCGTCCAGCCCCTCGATCAGGCCGATCGCCATCAGGTCGTTGTAGGCGAGCACTGCCGACACACCGCTGCGTCGCACCTGCTCGGCGACGGCGGAGCCGCCGACCTCGGTGGGCGCGTTGGGGCCGAGCACTGTCAGCTCCGCGCCGCCGGCTCGGGCGGCCGCGCCGGCGGCACGGCGCATTTCCCGATTGGTCCACGAGCTGCGCGGGCCACCGAGCAGCGCGATGCTGCGGTGCCCCAGGCCGACCAGGTGCTCGATCGCCGAGCGGGCGCCCTGCCCGACGTCCATCAGTACGCAGGGCAGGCCGGTCACCTGGCGGTTCACCACGACCAGTGGCACCTCGCGGCTGAGCTGCTCGATCAGGCTGTTGCTCATCCGTGGGCTGCACAGCAGCACCCCGTCCACCTGCTTGGCCAGCGCGTGGACCAGCTCTTCCTCGGCGGTCGGGTCCTCGTTGGTGTCGGCCACGAAGACGTGGTAGTCACGGTGCCGGGCCTGACTCTCCGCCGCCTTGATCAGCGGCGGGAAGAACGGGTTCGCGATGTCCGCGATGATCAGCCCAATGTTGTGCGTCCGCCCGGTGATCAGGGCTCGGGCGGCACGGTTCGGCCGGTAGCCCAGATCCTCCGCGCAGGCCAGCACCCGGACCCGGGTCTCCGGGTTGACCAGGTGTGGAGCGGAGAACGTGCGGGACACGGTGGAGATGTGCACACCGGACGCTCGGGCGACGTCCCGGATGGTGACTGGCACGGCGGCCCCTTCGTCCGATGTGGTGGCGGTCACGCAGGTGTGGCCCATTAATGCAAACGGTTGCGCCACTGTCAACGGTCAATGGTTACGGCTTCGTTGCACCCGCACTCCCCTTGGTGACCTGCTGCCCCTCAAACGCTGACAAATAACGCCGATCCCGCCGTCGTCGTTGACGCGAACGGATCGATCGTGATTACTTCACTGCAAACCTTTGCAGCACCACGGGAGGCGACCGCATGTCACCGAGAGCCGCCGGACGGGCCCGGTACGCCGTCGTGGGCACCGGCGCACGGGCCGAGATGTTCGTCCGGGCGCTGGTACTCGACCACCCCGACACCACCGAGCTGGTCGCCTTCGCCGACGTCAACCAGGCCCGGATGGACGCGCACAACCGCTGGCTGGGCGAGCTGGGTCACCGCCCGGTGCCCACGTACCCGGCCGGTGACTTCGCGGCCATGCTGGACAGAGAGCGCGTCGACGTCGTCCTGGTCACCAGCGTGGACGTCACCCACGACGAGTACGTGGTTGCCGCGCTGCGCGCCGGCCGGGAGGTCGTCACCGAGAAACCGATGACAGTGGACGTGGCACGCTGTCGGCGCATCCTGGACACGGTGACCGAGACCGGTGGTCGGGTGACCGTCGCGTTCAACTACCGCTACAACCCGCTGCACGAACAGGTGCGCCGGCTGCTCGCCGAGGGCGCGGTCGGCGAGGTCGGCTCGGTGCACTTCGAGTGGCTGCTCGACGTCCGCCACGGCGCCGACTACTTCCGCCGCTGGCACCGCGACAAGGCCACCTCCGGTGGGCTGATGGTGCACAAGGCCAGCCACCACTTCGACCTGGTCAACTGGTGGTTGGCCGCCACACCCGTCGAGGTGTACGCGGCCGGCCGACTCTTCTTCTACGGCGAGGACGGTCGCCGGCACGGCTACGCCCGCGACTACGACCGGGCGCACGGCTCCCCCGCCGCCGCCGACGACCCGTTCGCGCTGCGGCTGGACGCCCACCCCCGGCTGCGCGAGCTGTACCTCGACGCCGAGGCCGAGGACGGCTACCAGCGCGACCGTAACGTCTTCGCGCCCGGGGTGAGCATCGAGGACGACATGGCGGTGCTGGCCCGCTACTCCACCGGCGCCACCATGACCTACCACCTGACCGCGTACGCGCCCTGGGAGGGCTACCGGGTGATGGTCAACGGCAGCCGGGGCCGACTGGAGCTGGACGTGGCCGAGAACGACCACGTCGACCGGGGCACCGCCGGCGCGGTCAAGGGCGCCGCCCTGCACGGCGCAAAGGCGCCGGCCGAGGGCGGTGGTGTGACGCTGACAGTGCGCCCGTTCTGGGCCCCGCCCCGGCAGATCCCGGTGGAGGGTCGCAGTCGGCACGGGCACGGCGGCGCGGACGCCCGGATGACCGGGGTGCTCCTCGGCGGTCAACCCGACCCGTTGGGCCGCGCCGCGACCGCCGACGACGGCGCGTTGGCCCTGCTCACCGGCTTGGCCGCCAACCGGTCCTTCGAGACCGGCCAACCCGTCCGCGTCGCCGACCTGCTCACCCCCCGCTGACACAGGAGACGAGGAGCCCCACCCCGTGCCCACGTTCGACCACACCGACCTGCTCCTGCCACCCGAACCGGGCCAGCGCGCGCTGGCCCGGGAGCTGTACGCCCTGGCGGCGGAGCAACCCATCATCTCGCCGCACGGGCACGTCGACCCGGCCCTGCTCGCCGAGGACCGCCCCTTCCCGGACCCGGCGCAGCTGCTCATCGTGCCCGACCACTACCTGACCCGGATGCTGCTCAGTCAGGGCGTACCCCCGGCGGATCTGGGGGTGCCCACCCGCGACGGCAGCCCGGTGGAGACCGACGGCCGGGTGATCTGGCGACGCTTCGCCGCGCACTGGCACCTGTTCCGGGGCACCCCGTCGCGACTCTGGCTGGAGCAGACCCTCCGCACCGTGTTCGGTGTGCACACCCCGCTTCGCCCGAGCACCGCCGACGCCCTCTACGACGAGATCGCGGCCCGGCTCGCCGAGCCGGACTTCCGGCCCCGGGCGCTGTTCGAGCGCTTCAACATCGAGGTCCTCGCCACCACCGAGTCGCCGCTGGACGACCTCGCGCAGCACGCCAAGCTCGCCGCCGACGGGTGGGGCGGGCCGGGCGGGCGGGTGGTCACCACGTTCCGCCCGGACGACGTGGTGGACATGGAGTTCGAGGGCTGGTCGACCAATGTGGACCGCCTCGGCGATCGGGCCGGCGAGGACACCGGCACGTACGCCGGCTACCTGGCGGCGCTGCGGGCCCGACGCGCCGCGTTCATCGCCGCCGGCGCCACCTCCTCCGACCACGGCCACCCCACCGCCCGCACCCTGGACCTGACCCCGGCCGAGGCCGAACGGCTCTACGACCGGGGGCGGCGCGGCGAGGCCGACGCCGCCGACGCGGAGGCGTTCCGGGCGCACATGCTCGTGGAGTTCGCCCGGATGTCGCTCGACGACGGCCTGGTCATGCAGCTGCACCCCGGCGCGGTGCGCAACCACAACCGGTGGTTGCACGCCCGGCACGGCCGCGACGTCGGCGGCGACATCCCGCAGGCCACCGAGTACGTGCACGCGCTCGCCCCGCTGCTGGAGCGCTACGGCAACGACCCCCGGCTGCGGCTGGTGCTCTACACCCTCGACGAGGACACCTTCACCCGCGAGCTGGCGCCCCTCGCGGGCGGGTACGCCGCGCTCCTGCTCGGCGCGCCCTGGTGGTTCCTGGACTCCCCGGAGGTGCTGCGCCGCTTCCGGGAGACGGTCACCGAGAGCGCCGGCTTCTACAACACCACCGGGTTCGTCGACGACACCCGGGCGTTCTGCTCCATCCCGGTACGCCACGACGTGGCCCGCCGGGTGGACGCCGGCTTCCTGGCCCGGCTCGTCGCCGAGCACCGGCTGCCGATGGACGAGGCCGCCGAGACCATCGTCGACCTGGCGTACCGGCTGCCCAAGCGGGTCTTCAACTTCGGAGGACAGGCTCAATGACCGTCACCATCACCTCCGTCGAGGTGCACGACGTGCGGTTCCCCACCGCCGCCCGGGGCGACGGCTCCGACGCGATCAACCGGGGTGACTACTCGGCGACGTACGTCCAGCTGGGCACCGACGCCGGCCCGACCGGCGCCGGGTTCACCTTCACCAACGGCCGGGGCAACGAGATCACCTGCGCGGCGGTGCGCGCCCTGGCCCACCACGTGCGGGGACGCACCATCGAGGAGGTCACGGCCGAGCCGGTGGCGTTCTGGCGCTCGCTCAGCGCCGACGTGCAGCTGCGCTGGCTGGGCCCGGAGAAGGGCGTCATCCACATGGCGACCGGCGCGCTGGTCAACGCGGTCTGGGACCTGCGGGCCACACTGGCCGGCAAGCCGATGTGGCGCTTCCTCGCCGACCTGCCCACCGACGACCTGGTGGCCAGCGTCGACTTCCGGCACATCACCGACGCGCTCACCCCGGACGAGGCGGCGGCCATCCTCGACAAGGGGCGCGACGGGCTGGCCGACCGGTTGGCCACCCTCGAACGTGACGGCTTTCCGTCGTACACCACCTCGGTCGGGTGGCTCGGCTACCCCGACGACAAGGTGCGGGCGCTGACCCGGCAGGCGTACGCCGACGGCTGGCGGGCGATGAAGATGAAGGTCGGCGGCCCGCTCGCCGACGATCTGCGGCGGGCCCGGATCATCCGGGAGGAGATCGGCCCGGACGCGCTGCTGATGATGGACGCCAACCAGGTCTGGGACGTCGACGAGGCGATCACCGCGATGGCGGCGCTGGCCGAGGTGGACCCGTACTGGATCGAGGAGCCCACCCACGCCGACGACATCCTCGGGCACGCCCGGATCGCCCGCGCGGTGGCCGAGTTGACCGCCGGCCGCTGCCGGGTGGCCACCGGTGAGGTGGCCGCCAACCGGGTGATCTTCAAGCAGCTGCTCCAGGCCGAGGCGATCGGGGTGATGCAGGTCGACGCCTGCCGGGTCGGCGGCGTCAACGAGGTCCTGGCCGAGCTGCTGCTGGCGGCGAAGTTCGGCGTGCCGGTCTGCCCGCACGCCGGCGGCGTGGGCCTCTGCGAGTACGTCCAGCACCTGGCGATCTTCGACTACCTGCGGGTGGGCACCGGCCTGGACGGTCGGATGATCGAGTACGTCGACCATCTGCACGAACACTTCGTCGATCCGGTGCGGACCCGCGGTGGCCGCTACCTGCTGCCCGAACGACCCGGTTACAGCGCCACCATGAAGCCCTCGTCGATCGCCGAGTTCCGCTTCCCGGACGGCCCGGCATGGCGGTGACCGTCGGGGCCTCCCGGCTCGGCCTCGGCATGCTCCGCCGGCTGCCCGCCGAGGCCCGCCCGCTGATCCGGCCGGGCACGGTGCCGACCGGCGTCGTCCACCTGGGGTTGGGCGCGTTCCACCGGGCCCACCAGGCCGTCTTCACCGAGGCCGCGGTCGGCGCGGCCGGCGGTGACTGGGGCATCGTGGCCGTCGCCCCGCGCAGCACCGCAGTGGTCGAGGCGATCGCCGCGCAGGACAACCTGTTCAGCGTCAGCGCCCTCTCCGCCGCCGGCAGTTCCACCCGGGTGGTCGGCGCCCTGAGCGGCGTCCGGCACGCGCCCAGCGACCCGGACGCCGTGGTGGCGCTGCTCGCCGACCCGGCGGTCCGCGTGGTGACCCTGACCGTCACCGAGAAGGCGTACCAACTCGACCCGGTGACCGGCCGGCTGTCCCCGGACTCGGCGCTCGCCGCGGACCTGGCCGGCGGCAGTCCGCCGAGCACTGTGCCGGGGCTGCTGCTGCGCGGGCTGGCCGCCCGGGCCGCCGCGGACGCCGGGCCGGTGGCCCTGGTGAGCTGCGACAACCTGCCGGCCAACGGTCGACGACTGCGCGGCATGCTCGACCAGGCGGTCGGCCGGGCCGGCGGGGTGAGCGCCGGGCTGGTCGAGTGGGTGGCCGGCAACGTCACCTGCCCGGGCACCATGGTGGACCGGATCGTGCCGGCCAGCACCCCGGAGACGATCGAGGCGGCCCGGCGGGCACTCGGCGTGACCGACCTGGCCGCGGTGGCCGCCGAGCCGTACGCGCAGTGGGTGATCGAGGACGACTTCCCCGGCGGCCGGCCCGGGTGGGAGTTCGCCGGGGCGGTGCTCACCGACGACGCCGGCCCGTGGGAGCGGTTGAAGCTGCGCGCCCTCAACGGGGTGCACTCCGCCATCGCGTACCTCGGGGCGTTGGCCGGTCGGGAGACGATCGCCGACGCGCTGGAGATCCCGCACCTGCGCGACGTGCTGCGCCAGCTGATCGCCGAGGACGTGGCGGCCAGCTTCACCCCGCCGGACGGGGTGCGGGTGGTCGACTACGGCGAGCAGGCCCTCGCCCGGTTCGGTAATCCGGCGATCCACCACCGCACCCTCCAGGTGGCGATCGACGGCTCTCAGAAGCTGCCGCAGCGCGTCCTGCACACCATCGCCGACCTGCGCGCGGCCGGGCGGTCCGCGCGCTGGGGCGCGCTGGTCGTGGCGTCCTGGTTGCGCTTCGCGCTGGGGTACGCCGACGACGGCCGGCCGTTGCCGTTCCAGGACCCACTGGCCGGGCCGATCCGGGCCGCGCTGGACGCCGGGGCGCAGAGCCCTGCGGGCGCTGTCGACGCGGTCTTCGCGCTGCGCGACGTCATCCCGATGGAGGTGGCCGAGGACGACGAGGTCCGCGCCGACGTGATCGCCTGGCTGACCGCGTTGGAGCGGCATGGCGTCGAGGCCACCCTGGCCGGTGCCCGGTGACCTGGCCGACAGGGACCGGTGGGTGGTGAGCGGGGCCGCCCCGCCGCCCCGGGTGGCGGTGATCGGGGCGAACGGGCACGGTCGCTGGCACCGCCGGGTGATCGCGCCCCTGCACGCCGCCGGTCGGCTGCGGTTGGCAGCCCTGGTCGACGTCCGACCGGTGGAGGACGATCCGGCCGCCCCGGTGCCGCCCGGGGTGGCGGTCTTCACCGACCACCGGGCGATGCTCGCCGCCACCCGACCGGAGGTGGTGGTGATCTGCACGCCGCCGCACACCCACCTGGCGATCGCCCGCGACGCCCTGGCCACCGGCGCGGACCTGCTGCTGGAGAAGCCGCCGGTGCTGTCGCTGGCCGAGCACGAGGAGTTGACCTGGGCTCTCACCGCCGCTGGCCGGGTGGCCCAGGTCGGCTTCCAGGCACTCGGCTCGGCGGCCCTCACCGCGCTGACCGACGCGCTGGCCGCCGGCCGGCTGGGCACTGTCACAGGCATCTCCACCATCGCCGCGTGGCTTCGGCCGGACGCCTACTACACCCGCTCCCCCTGGGCCGGTCGGCGGAGTCTGGACGGCCGGCCGGTGCTGGACGGCGCGCTCGCCAACCCGCTCGCGCACGCGGTGATGCAGTGCCTGGCGATCGCCGAGGCGCTCGCCGGGGCGACGCCCTGGCCGGTCGCGATCGAGGTGGAGCGCTACCGGGTCCGGCCGATCGAGGTGGAGGACACCGCGGTGCTGCGGGTCCGGTTCCGCGCCGGGCCGCCGGTGCTGGTGGCGGTGACCCTCGCCGCCGAGGAGTTCGTGGCGGGCGAGGTGGTGGTGACCGGTACGGCGGGCCAGGCGGTGCTGGAGTACCCGACCGACCGGCTGCGGCTGCCCGGGGACGTGGTGACCCGCCGGGTGCCGGGGCGGCTGGGGCTGCTGGAGAACCTGCTCGCCCACCGGGTCGACCCGTCGGGCGTGCCACTGATCGCGCCGCTGGCCCGTACCGCGCCGTTCACCGCGCTGCTGGACGCGTTGCGACCCGCGCCGGAGCCCCGGCTGCTCGACGGCGAGCTGGTGACCACCCTCGGCGAGGGCGGGGAGCGGGTCCGCCACCTGCGCGGCGTCGTCGACGTGTTGCGCCGGGCGGCCGAGCGGGGGGCGCTGCCGAGCGAGCTGGGGGTGCCGTGGGCGTCCGCCGCGTACCGCGCCGAGCTGGCCGGATAGACGAAACCTCCACCACTGACGAACGGAGAGAGTCGATGCGCAGAATCCTCGGCGGCGCCACAGTGGTCGCCCTTCTCCTCGGCGCCACACCGGCCGCCGCCGCTGCCCGTCCGGACGTCCCGTCCGCCGACCGGCTCTCCTGGCTGGCCGACCACCTCGGCCGGCAGACACTGCCCGAGCGCGACGGTTGGGCGGCCGACGGCCCCGGCACCACCGGCGGCTCGGCGGCCACCCCCGAGCGGACCCGGGTGGTCCACGACCGGGCGGAGCTGGTCGCCGCGCTGGGCGGCGACAACGCCGGCAACGCCGCCGACGCCACCCCGAAGCTCATCTACGTCGACGGCGTCATCGACGGCTTCGAAGGGCCCGGCGGCACGCCGCTGAGCTGCGCCGACCTGGCCGACCCGGGCTACCGGTTGGACGCCTACCTGGCCGCGTACGACCCGGCGGTGTGGGGACGGGTGCCACCGAGTGGGCTGCTGGAGGAGGCTCGGGTGCGCTCGGTGACCAACCAGACCCGGCAGACCCAGATCAACGTCGGGCCGAACACCACGATCGTCGGGCTGCGCGGCGCTCGACTGACCGGGCTGACCCTCATGATCGACCGGGCGTCGAACGTCATCGTCCGCAATCTGACCCTCGTCGACGCCCGGGACTGCTTCCCCGCCTGGTCGCCGACCGATGGCGAGGCCGGCAACTGGAACAGCCAGTACGACCAGATCTCGGTGCGCCGCAGCGAGAACGTCTGGGTCGACCACAACACCTTCACCGACGGCGACAACCCGGACAGCGCCCAGCCGGTGCACTTCGGTCGGCCGTACCAGGTGCACGACGGGTCGCTGGACGTGACGCACACCGCCAGCCTGGTCACCGCCTCCTGGAACCGCTTCACGGGTCGGGACAAGCTGATGTTGATCGGCTCGTCCAACACCGTCGGCCCGGACGTGGGCCGGCTGAGGGTCACAGTGCACCACAACCTCTTCGACGGCGTCCTGCAACGGCTGCCCCGGGTGCGTTTCGGTCAGGTCGACGTCTACAACAACCACTACCGACTCGGTGGCGACGACTTCCAGTACGCGCTCGGCGTCGGTGTCCAGTCGGCGATCTACGCGCAGAACAACTTCTTCACTGTGGACCCGGCCGTCGACCCGGCGGACCTGCTCTACGACTGGGGCGGCACCGCGTTGACCGAGCGAGGCTCCTGGGTCCGCCAGGGCGGCGGCGCGGCCCGACCGGTCGACCTGCTGGCGGCGTACAACGCGACCCATGACCCCGACCTGGCCGCGGACGCGGGCTGGACGCCCACCCTGCGCCGCTACCCCGTGCTGCCGGCGCCGCTGGTCCCCCTCCTGGTGAACCCGCTGGCCGGCGCCGACCGGCTGCCGGTCTGACGGCTCGGCGCGCACGCGACTCGCGGTCGGGTCGGCGACGTACGGGCTCATCGATGTGGTGAAGATCGGCTATAAGTGACGCATGGACTTCCCGCCGCACCTGGGCAGCATGCCGATGCACGCGATCACCGAGATCCACGGCGAACCGGGCCTGCTGGAACGTTTCCGGTTGGAGGTCCAGCAGTTCGACGACGCCGCCCGGGCGCGGTTGACCGCCGCGCTCGACCTCGCCGCCGAACTGCACCGCGACGATCGACGCGTCCGCGAGCCGTACCTGAACCACCTGTTGCGGGTGGCGATCCGGTTGATGCACCACTACCAGGTGCGGGACGTGGACGTGATCGTCGCCGGTCTGCTGCACGACGCCGTGGAGGACCACCCGGTCGAGCTGGCCGACGGCGACCCGGGCACCGACCCGACCGGGGCCGCGCTGGCCGCGCTCGCCGCGCGGTTCGGGCCACGGGTGGCCACCCTGGTCGCCGCGGTCACCAATCCGGCGTACGACCCCGAGCGGGACCGCAACGCGCAGTACCGGGAGCATCTGGCGGTCAGTCTGGACCGGGAGCCCTGGGCCCGGGTGATCAAGGTGTCGGACTTCACCGACAACGGCGTGGGCGTGATCCACACGGTCGGGCCGAAGGTGGTCTCGTCGGCCCGGAAGTACCGGCCGCTGGTGCCGCTCTTCCGGGACCTGATCGGCCGGCCGGACACCCCGCTGTCGCCCGCCGTGAAGCGGCACATCTTCGGCCAGCTCGACCTCGCCGAGGAGCGGTTCAGCGCCATCCTGGACCAGCCCGCCCCGAACTGACCCGCCCTGTCGGTTCACCCGACCGGGTTTCGTGACGAGCTCTCAGATCACCCAGTCGGAGGCGGTGGCCGCCCTCGGCGAGCACGGCCTCTCGGCGACGACCGGCACGGAGGGACAGTGGGCCTCTCCGGCGCTACCCTCGGCGGCGGCTTCGGGTTTCTCACCCCCTATCTCGGCATGGCCTGCGACAACCTGATCGGCGTGGAGATCGTCGTCGCGGCGGGCGCCGACGGGGCGAAGGTGCTCGACGTGGACCCGCGGAACTACCCGGACCTGCTCTGGGCGCTTCGCGGAGCGGGCAACGGCAACTTCGGGATCGTCACCCCCTGACCTACCAGGTCGCTCCGCTCACCAGCGTCGCCTACCTTCAGGTGACCTGGCCCGGTCTCGGCGACCTGCACGAGGTCCTCGACGCCTGGCAGCGCGTCGCACCCTTCACCGACCCGCGCCTCGGCAGCCAGATCGAGGTCCACCCTGCGCCACCCGTACCGCCGGGCGCGGCCAACCCGCCTTGTGCGCAACCTTTGCTCTGCTTCAACCGGCGCAACAGTTCGGGCGCCGATCTGTTGCGCCGGTTGAAGCAGAGCAAAGGACGCGTGGGAGACGTTGGGGGTCGGTCAGGCCGGCGCGCGGGGCGGGACGTCGGGATGGTGGCGCGGCCGCTCAGGGGTACGGGAGCGCGGAGCCGGACTTGCCCGCCTGCACGAGGTGCTCCAGCCAGGGTGTCGGGGCGACACCCAACTCCCGGTGCAGGTCGGCGCGGAACAGCTCGAAGCGCCGTACCGCCTCGTTGATGTTGCGCTCCGCCAGGTGCACGGCGATCAACGCACGGGTGGCGCTCTCCCGCAGCGGCTCCAACTGCACGGCGGTCAACGCCACCTGTACCGCCTCGCCGAACCGCCGCCGCGTGGTGAGCCACTCGGCGAGCGTCTCCAGCGCGTACAGCTGGGTCTGGCGCAGCCGCTCCCGCTCGGTCAGCACCCAGTCGTCGTACCAGCCGGGCAGCAGTTCGCCGGTCGCCAACGCCGGCACGCCGGGGCCGACAGCGACCGGCGCACCCCCGGCCAGCAGTGCGGTGGCCGCGGCGCCCAGGGTGGCCACGTCGCTGGTCACCCCGGCGGCCAGGGCCAGCCGGTCGTCCTCCTCCACCAGCGGCTCGGGGGTGACCCGGTGCAGCCGCCAGAGCATGGTGCGCAGGTTGGCCCGGGCCCGCTCCTCGTGCGAGCCGGGCCAGAGCGTGCCGGCGGCCTCGGAGCGGGCACACCGCTGGCGTACGCCGAGGTAGGCCAGCAGTCGGCGGGCGCCCTGCGGCACCGCCACCGCCCGCCCGTCGCGTTCCAACCCGAACCCACCGAGCAGCCGCAACGCGTACCGGCCGGGCTGCCCCGCGTCGGTCTCGGTTGCCCCGGTGCGAAGGTCCTGCGTTACCTCGTGCACAGCCATGCTTGCGCCTCTCGCACCCGATCGCCCCGTGGCAGTTCCACGCTCGGGTGTGGACGGTCGACGCGCCAGCGCAGTGTCGTCTCACCGACCCGGGGAACGGTGGAGATCAACCGTTCGCCGGACTCGGGCCCGGCCGTTCAGCGCAGCTTGCTCAGCGTCCGGGCGTACGCGGTCCACTCGGCGGCGTCGCCGACCTCGGCGCGCACCCCGGCCTCCTTCATGATGCCGAGCACCTGCTCGGGCTGGGCGTCGGCGAGCTTGCCGAGGGTGCTGATCCCGGCGCGGGTCAGCGCCGCCCGGGCCTTGGTCGGCACCCCGGCGAGCATGGCGATGTCGGCGTCGGCGACGTTCTCCAGCTCGGCCTCGATGCCGAGCGCGGCGGCGACCGCCGACTGCGCGCCGACAGTGGTCCGGACGATCACCGCCTCCCGCTCGCTCACCTCGCCGAACATCGCGTCCACACTCGGGTAGGCCGTCTCGGCCGGCAGCACCTTGAGCACGTCGCGGACCGTCCGGCCGTCGGCCAGCTCGTCATCGCCGAAGAAGCGGATGAACTCCGTCAGCTTCACCTCGCGCGGGAAGCGCTGCCGGACGTCGCCGTTCTCGGCCGCGTACCGCTCCAGATAGGCGGCGCCCCTGACCTTCGGGCCGGCGACCACGTCCACGCCCAGGGTCTCCACGGCGGGCAGCACGATGGTGCCGGCCTTGGTCTGCCAGATGCTGACCTTCTTGTCCAGGAACATCGTGGTGCCCATGTACTTTCCGAAGTCCAACGTGCTGATGTAGTTGGGGATCTGCTCGATGGCGTGTGGGCCGAGGGTCACCTTGTTCTCGTGCACAGTGGAGTGCAGTCGGTTGATCTCCGCGCGGATCTCGTCGAGCAGCCGGCGCAGGCTCACCCGCATCGCCGCCATGCAGGAGAACGCCTTGGCCAGGTCGGTGCCGAGGTGGTCCAGGTCGTGCTCGATCCGGTGGAACCGCTCGTTGAAGCCCTGCTCGCCGGGGGTCTGCCCGGCCTGCACCACGTCCTCGCCGTCGACCCAGTCGCTGTGGGCGAAGGTGCGGGCGAACGGCGGCGGCGCGCAGCCCGGCTCCACCGCCGGGAACGACTCGGCGTAGCTGAACACCCGCTTCGCGCTGCCGACGTTCTCGTAGATCCAGGACGAGACCAGCACGCTGGCGTCCGACTGCGGAATGCCGTGTTCGGTGAACATCCGGTAGAGCTCGGTGACTGTCAACCCGTCGTAGTTGATCTCGCTCGCCATGATGATGTCCCTCTCAGAGCTGGTCGTACACGCCGCGGTGCCGGCGCTGCTGGAAGGTGCGGAAGGTGCGGGCCACCGCCGGGGGCAGCGGCTCGGCCGTGCCGTCGTCGTCGAGGTCGACGTGGTCGCGCCGGATGCCGAACGTGTTGATCTCCACCCCGAGCGGGCAGACCCTCGTCAGCGCGTTCATCAGCCGCTCGTACTGCGCCAGTGTCAACGTCACCCCGTCGGGCAGCTCCACCCGGAACTCGTACGGGTCGGTCAGGCCGGTGCGCACGTAGGACAGCGCCACCACGGCGACCAACCCGGCGTGGGTGGGCCGCAGCGTGGTCCGCGCGCCGACCGCCTTGATCTCCGCCGTGCCGCCGCCGAGCCCGACCGTGTACCAGCGGAACCCGGTGGCCCGGCGCTCGCTGAGGTTCAGCCCGGCCTGGGGCAGGCCGATCACACTGCACACCAGCAGCACCCGGTTGCCCGTCTCGACCAGCGGCAGCGCGGCGGCGAGATGCTGGTCGCGCAGCAACCGGACCAGCCGGGCCAGTCGGTCGCCGGCGGCCGGCTGACCGGCGATCAGCGCGCCGGCCAACGCCGCCGGCAGCTCGATGGTCTCCACCAACTCGTCGGGGAGCCGGTTCAGGGCGGCCACCACCGGTGCCGGATCCCGCACCGCCGGCAGACCGGCGGCGGCCAGCACCTGGTCCACCGGCTGTCCGGCCGGCCGGGTCGGCACCGCCGCCCACCGGGTCCGGGCCACCGCGTCGGTCAGCGGCGCCCACGCCGGCTCCCCGGCATCGGTCCAGGCCCTCGCGGCGGCGGACAGACCGGCCAGCAGCAGCGCGTTGCCGGCCGGGTCACCCGGCGCGTAGAACTGCGCCTCCACCGCCGTGTCCGCGCCGAGGGCCGCGCTCAGCGGCGCGGTCACCGCCAGCCCTCGGGTGGGCAGGTGGGACAGGTACATCCGGGTGGTGCTGATCCGGTGCACTGTCGGCAGGCCGCACACCCGCCACAGCCAGGCCAGCTCGCCGTCGGCGGCAACCGTTGGCACACCGGCGGCGCGGGCCGCCGCGATCAGCGCCTCGGCGGTCCGGTCGCCGGTGGGTGCCCGGCCGGCGTCCAGCACCCGGTTGCGCAGATCGGTGGCCTGCGCGGGGGTCGGCCAGCTGACGTCGACGCCGAGACCCAGCTCGTACCGGCTTCCACCGGCGTCGTCCTGGGCTCGGGTCACCTGCCACACGATCGGCGAGCCGAGCGCCCGGCAGACCCGCCCGGCGCGGTCCAGGGCGGCGGCCAGCGGCGGCGCGACGCCGTGGGCGCTGTCGAAGGTGTACGACTGACGCAGGCTGGCCCGCAGGGCCGTCACCTCGGTCAGCCGGCTGGTCGGCAACGCCCGGCCGGCGTGCGTGGTGTTGTTCGGCGGGGTGTTGGCGGGCAGCACCAGGCGGTCGCGGCGCAGTTGGGCGAGGAAGTTCGTGCGGTGCTGCGGATCGCCGACGGCGACCAGCCGGATCGCCACAGCGAACCGGTCGTCGTCCTCGCGCACTGTGAACCGGGCGCCGCCGGGCAGGTCGGCGAAGAGCCCGGCGTTCGGGTCGGTGTCCGCGCCGGGGCCATTGAGCAGGTGGCGTACCGCGCCCGGGGTGGGCAGCAGGAACCGCCGGTAGAGCCCGAGCCGGTGGGCGTACGCGGCGTCCGGCTCACGGGCCGGCGGAGGAAGCCGGCGCGCGTACACCTCGCCGTTGACCGGCTCGTGCACCAGCTCGTCGACGAAGCGGGCCACCCCCACGTCCGCGCCGATCCGGTCCAGCGCGTCGCGCCGGGCGTGCGCGAGGGTCCGGTACGCGTGCACCTCCCGGGCCGCGCGGCGCAGCCGGTGCTTCTCGTACGACATCAGGTAGAGCAACCGGCCCAGGTTGCCCTCCAGTACTGCCAGCTCGACCAGCGCGGGAAGCGCCGCACCGGTGACCGCCGTGGCGGCGGCACCGTCAACGGACCGCTCGACCGCGACGGCGACCGGGAACGACGCGACCAGCGGCTCGTCGGCGGTGTCCGGCACGTACGCCGGCACCGACGCCCCGGCGGCCGACCAGGGCGCGAAGACCACCGGCGGCAGCACCCGCTCGCCGGTCCCGCCCGGGTCGACGGTGACCGTCACCCGCACGGTCTCCTCGGCCAGGTCCCGGCGCAGCACCACGGTGAGCAACGGGTGTCGGCTGGTCCAGTCCACCGCGGCCGCGCCGCTGGCGGCGATCGGCACCACGACCCGCCGGACGGTGCCCGGGTACGGGCCCTCCAACTGGTCGACGAGGTTACGTTCGACGGACGGGTCTGCCCCGTCCACCGGCACCCGGATGTCGGTCACCATGCCCCCGCTCAGACGATCCGGAACGGCCGGGGGTCGTCCCGGTCGACGTAGACGGGTACCTGGTTCGCGGCGAGCACCGCGTTGTCGCCGACCGGCAGCCGCTGCACTCCGTCGCCGATGGGCGCGCTGCCGGTCACCACCACCGCCGAGTCGGCCGGGAAGCGGACCAGCCGCAGGTCGCGGACGTCCGCGACGCCCGGCTCGTTCATCAGCGTCCAGATCACCTCGGCGGCGCGGACCGGCTCGCCGAAGGGCAGCTCGTCAACGTAGCGGCGCAGTCGGGCGTGCAGCCGGGCCCGCAGCTCGGTGGCGGCGGTGGAGGCGTTCACCGTCTCCCGGGAACCGGTGGGCAGCGGCAGGCCCCGGATCACCAGGTCGGCCTCGACGCCGATGCCCACCTCGTCGGCCCGGTCCACCGAGGCGAAGATGCCCACCGGGCGCAGGTCCTCGATGACCGACTCGACGGCGGCGTGCAACCCGTCCGGGCCGTCCCAGATGGCCGCGGCGGTGGGCGCCACCAGCACCGTGACGTAGTACGGACTGCCCAGGTCACGTTCGGTGCTGAAGACCCGTTCGATGAAGGTGAAGTTGCCGAAGATGGACTGGTTGAGGTCCAACCCGCCCCGACCGTCGAAGACCTGCACCTGGCGTACGCCGGGCACTGTCGCCACGGCCAGGCCGATCGCCTCGGCGGTCCAGATCGAGCGGGGGGCAGCCAGCAGCAGCTGCCGGTAGCGGGCGTCGGAGACCTGCTGTTCGCCCCCGGTCAGCGCGACGGTGTGGGTGATGTCCACCAACTCGGCGCCGGCGGCCTGCTCGGCGTCGTCCAGGTCGGCCAGCAGGGTGTCGGCCCGGTTCCACCTGTCGATCTTCTGGCTGGCCTGGGTCGGGTCGAGGTTGTGCGCCGCGCCGGGATAGAACGCGGCGACGGCCGGCACCCGTTCGCCGACGGCGGCGGAGAGCACCACCGTCTCGTCCAGGGCCACGTGGTGCCCGCCCGGTGTGGACAGCCGGGCGCCCCGGGGCAGAGTGAGCTGGGTGCGACCGGTGGGCAGCGCCGCCTTCAGCTTCAGCTTCACGGTCCCCCGGGCCGACAGGTAGGGCCGGGGGATGCCGAGTTCCTCGCCGAGGCGGGTCAGCGCGTCGGCGGTCGCCGACACGACGTAGGAGTTGTCGTAGACCGCGCCGAGCGCCGCCCACAGCCGGGCGTCCTCCAGGGCGGCCAGTTCGAGGACCTTGCGCAGCACCGCGCCGCTGGTGAGGTCGATGTCGTCGCCGAAGAGCAGCCGGGCGGTGGCCAGCTTCTCGGCGAGCAGCCGGGCGAAGGACTTCGGCACGAAGCCGGTCTCGACGATGCCGAAGCCGGTCGAGCCGGTGGCCCGCAGCGCGGCGGCGTCGACGGCCAGGACGTCGGCCAGCTCGGCCGGGAGGGTGGGATCAGACACTGGGCAGCTCCCCGAGATGCACCGAGAGCCGGTCGTCGGTGATGGTTTCGAACTGGACCTGCACCTGGAGGGTGCGAGACGAGCGCAGCGCCGCCCCGGCGGCGTCGTCGGCGCCGGTCGCACCGACGCCCAGCCGCCCGTCGTCGAGGTTGACGTCGACGATCTTGCGGACCCGGGGGTCGCGGTCGAGCAGGGTGATGATGCCGATGCGCACCTGTTCGCGGATCAGGTTCGGCTCGATCTGCTCGGCGAGGGCGTTGAGGCCGTCGAAGCCGAACGTGGCGTCGAAGACGTTCGAGCCGCGCAGGGTGGTCAGCGCCACCGCGAGGCTCTGGGCCACGTTCCCGGTGCCGGCGACGAGGGCCAGCACCCGGCCGTTCGGACCGTCGTCGAAGACGACGTCGCGGGCCAGGTCCACGCCCGGCATCGTGGTTTCGAAGGCGAGGCCCCAGCCGAGGTAGCGGCGCTGGGCGGCCTGCCGTTCGCGCTCGGTCCGGTCCACCTCAGACCGCCTTCAGCTTGCTCTGCCCGGCGCTGGCGGACAGCCCGGGGCTGGAGCCGTCGGTGGCGCCGCTGAGCGAGTCAACTGCCACCCCGGCCCCGCCGACAGTGAGCTTGCTGGCGGCACCGGTCGCCGTGGTCACCGTGCTGCACTGCTTGGTGGAGTTGCTGGTGGTGATGGTGCACCCGGCCACCGACTTGCCGCTGATTCCGTCCGGGCGGGTCACCGCGACGTTGTCGACGGTCAGCTTGCTCTGCCCGGCCGGGGTGACCTTCCCCTGGTTGGGGCAGTGCACGTCGCTCGACGTGGTGAGCACGAAAGCCATGTCTACCACTCCTCAGTGGACGTTCATCGCGTTGTCGACCTGAACGTCGACATCGTCGGCGGCGATGTTGACGGTGCCGCCGCTGATGTTCACCGCGCCGTTGCCCGCGTCCAGGTCTATCTGGGTGGCGGTGATGGTGATCGAGCCGTCCTGCTTCATCACGATCGACGACCCGCCGGCGGCGTGCTCGATGGTGATGCTGTCGGCCTCCTCCGCGCGGGCCGGGCGCTGACCGCGACCCTGCAACTGGGCCCGGCCCACCCGCACTGTCAACTCCCCCAGCTCGATGACCCGGTTGCCGTCACCGTCGGTCAGGTCGTGCGCCACCTTGCCGTCGTGGTCAGCGGGCACCACCGTGTCGCCGATCGACGAGCGGCTGTTGCTGGCAACCCCGACCGGCAGGGACAGCCACCAGTCCCCCGGCTGCGACACCGGGGCGTGCCCGGTCGGCCAGAGCGCGCCCACCTCCACCGGGTCGTCAGGCGCGCCGTTGCGGTAGGCCATCGCCACCCGGGTGCCCGGGTAACGGGGCAGGATGAGCCCGCAACCACCCCAGGCGAACGGGGTCAGGTAGGTCACCCCGGGCAGCGGCGCGGGTTGCTCCCGGCGTACCGGCAGGCGGCGGGCGCCGTTGGGTCGACCGTCCGGGCGGGCCAGCCCCTCCCACACCGTCTCGGTCTGCGCCGGTGGCTCGACCGCGCCGCTGGCGTTGGTGGCCGCCGCGCGTACCTCGCCGATCTCCAGGCCACGCGTCTCACCCCGAGCGGCGCGGGCCGCCCGCCGCACCGCCTCGGCGGCGGCCACCCCGGGCGACGACGCCGGGCCGGCCGGCTCGGCGGCGCCCACCCCGGAGGCGTCGCTCCAGCTGTCCCATGCCTGGGCGCCCGAGGTGACCTCGACGCCCTGCACCACAGTGACGAAACCGGCGGTACGCGACACTGTGTGCCGGGCGGCGCTGAGGTAGAGCAGCTTCGCCCCCGCGCCCAACTCCCCGGTCGACGGGGCGAACGGCGCCGCGAACGAGCCGAGCAGCGCCGCGCCGACGCTGCCCAGCGTGGTGGCCTCGTCCACCGCCGGCGGGTCGAAGCACACCAGGTCGCCGGGTTTCAGGTCGGGGCGGCCCTTGAGGGTCAGGGTCCACGCCCGACGGCGCGGGGCCGCGGTGCCGCCGGACTCGGTGGCGGCGTACGGGTCGGTGTCCTGGCTGCCGTTCTCGGTGCAGGCCAGCAGGCCGGTGGCGAGGGTGAGCGGCTTCGGCTCCCCCTCCGGGTACGGGACGGGCCGCTTGCCGACGTGCACGGTGCCGTCGCGGATCAGCAGCATCCCCCGCCCGTACGCGTTGAGCGACTGCTGCAGCGCGCCGCCGATCCGCTCCACGGCGGCGCGGTAGAGCAGGCCCGCGCCGAAGGCCACCCGCTCGTCGCCGGCCGCCTCGGTGGCGCCCCGGGTCATCGTGCCGTCCGGGTTGGCGCCCCAGGTCGCGATGTCCACAGTGGCGCGCTCGGCGACGGCCCGGATCGCGGCGGTGAAGGTGGCCGCCTCGAACCGCTCCGCGACCCGCTGACCGAGCCGGGCGTACGCCTGCTCGACGAGGGTCAGCTCGGTGTCGTAGGTCCGCTCGCCGGTGAGCCGACGCACCTTGGTCACCCGCAGCACGGCGACCAGCGCCTGGGTCAGCTCGGCCGGGGTCGGGCCGGCGTTGACGCCGACCAGGTTGGTGAAGAACGCGCCGACGGAGGTGTTCGCGTCGCGCCAGTACAGGTGCAGCTTCGCTACCAGCGGCGATTGGCCCTCGGCGGTGCGCAGCGCGGCGAAGTGCTCGTCGATCAGCCCCTGCACGGTGATCGTGTACGCGCCGGGGCCCAGCCCGTCGGGCAGCGCGGCGTCGATGGCCGCGTAGTAGTCGGCGCTGGACAGGGTGAGCGTGGCGTCCTGGCTGAGCCCGGTCGGGGTCTCGCGGTGGAACGTCACGGTCCAGCCGGCGTCGTTGCCGACCGCGCCCTGGCGTACCTGGCCGGTCTGGAACGGCGTGAGCGTCATCGCAGCACCCTCCGCAGCTTCTTGTCGAGCAGGTAGCGGTAGCGCAGCCGGGCGGGGCCCAGCTCGGACTCGACGCGCTGCGCGGGTGGGCGGCGACGCCAGACGAACTCGTTGATCGGCGGTGGCCCGAACTGGTCCATGGCACGGTCGGCCCGACGCCAGGCCAGCGCGATGGACGAGCCGTAGTCGCCGGAGCCGCGGACCGTCCCGGCGTGCAGCAGCCAGCTCAGCACCAGCAGCTCCACGGCGACCGGGGCTCCGACTCCGGCGTCGCTCGACAGGCCGGCGTCGGGGCAGACGCGGCGCAGGCCGGCGGCGAGCGGCACCGAACCGAGGATCCGGGTGCCCTGGCGAACGACGAGGCGCAGTGGCACCCGGCCGACCAGGGCGGGTGGCCGGGGCGCGGCCGACGGCGCGGGCCGGGGCGCCAGGTCGTCGGCGGAGCTGCTGACCACGGCGAGCGGGTCGGTGTGCAGCCACTGCCGGGCCAGACCGGTGGGCAGGATCAGCACCGCGTGCACACCGGCGCCCAGCTCGACGCGGTGCGGGAGACCGGCGGTGAGGCTCTGCCGCACCTCGGTGAACCCGTCGGGCACCTCGACGGGTGTCTCCGGCAGCAGGTAACGGTCGATCGGGAACGGCGGCATCAGTTCCCCAACCCGTCGGCGAGGGCGCCGACTCCGATGCTGGCCACGTCGAGCAGCTTGCCGAGCAGGCTGGGACGGGGCACGTGGACGAGGGTGATGGTGGTGTCCAGGACGTCGCGGCGGGCGGCCGAGGCGTTGAAGGTCAACGACTGCACCTGCATGTCGGTGCGAATGGTCATCGAGGTGACCAGGATCAGGCCGCCGAACTTCCCCCCGGAGTACGCCGCGAGGGCGGTGCCGCGTTTGCTCGCCTCGGCCATCGTCTCCAGGGCGAACTTCCACGCGTAGCGTTCCGCGCCGACCAGCACCCCGGTCAGGGTGATGGTGTCGTCGTGGGTGGCCACGATGGCCTTGTGCGCGGTGGAGCCGATCGGCGGCAGGTGGTACGTCTCGGCCAGCGAGATGGCGGTGACCGCCCAGAGCGGGATGGGCAGGATCCCGTCGCTGATGATCGCGGACGGCACCGTGCCGTACCGCATGAAGCTGCTGGTGATGGCCATACTCAGCGCCCTCCGGTGGGTGGCAGCGGCACCGGCGTACCGGTGGGTTCGACGGCGAGGCCCAGATCGCGCAGCGCCTGGGTGATCTCGCGGACCTCGCCGGCGGCGCTGGTGACCCGCAGCCGCAGGCGGCGGGCCTCCAGTGCGGCGCTGATCCGCGCGGGCCGGGTGGACGCGGAGCCGCGCCGGTTGATCCGCTCGATCTCGGCGGCGGCGTCCTCCATCCGGGAAATGGCGTCGAGGATGCGCGGGTCGGGGGTGAAGCCGGGATCGTCGCGGTGCAGGCGGGCGATGGCGTCACGGAAGTCGGCCGCGTCACGGCGCAGGTTGGTCACCAGGTTGTCGGTGAGCGCGCTGACACCGCCGACGCTGGCGGCCCGGTGCGACTTGTCGTCGATGAGCCACACCCAGCCGTCGTGGCCGATGCCGACCAGGTCGGTGCCGGCGACCTTGACGTTGGCGTCCGGTCCCTTCAGGAACAGCTCGATGCTGCTCAACGAGAACGCCGCGCTGTACTCGCCGAGCACGCCCCGCCCGTAGGTGACCATGTCGTGGCGCAGGTAGGCACGGAAGCCGGGGCCGTCGTCGGCGCGTCCGCCCCGTTCGCGGAAGCGCCGCCACAGTGTGGTCAGGGCCTCCGGGTTGTGCACGGCGAGCTGCTGGGTGAGCCAGACGTCGCCGCCGGCGACGACCGCCCGCAGGTCCGGGTCGCCGATCCGGGCGAGGGCGTCGGCGAGCCGGGCCTCGCTCATCTGCAGACCGCGGGACCGGGCCCGACCCAGGTCGTCGACGGCGGCGCGCAGCCGGGTTACCTCGTCGGGGCTGAGCCGGCCACCGAGGCGGGTCTCCAGGTCGGCGACGGCGGCCCGCTTGCCGCCCTCGCCCTCGGCGGCCACCGCCCGCCAGAGCGCGGCGGGTTCCAGCTCGGCGGCGCGGCGCACCGCGGCCTGCCGGTCCGCCGGCATGGCCCGGAACGCGTCGCCGACGATCGCGGCGGGCTCGACGTGCCGGCCGGCCGCGCCGCCACCGGCGTCGAACTCGCGCAGCAGCGAGTCGGCGTACGCGGCGGAGTCGTCGGCGAGCCGCAGCGGCGCGTCTCCCACGATGCCGTCGCGGGGTCGGCTCAGCTCGCGCATCTCGGTGTTGAGCTGGTCGAAATACTCGCCGAGGGTGGCCACCCGCACCCCCTCGGGCAGGGTGCCGCCCTCCAGCACGTGGTCGAGGATCGCGGCGATGTTGTCCCGCAGCACGGCGATGCGTTCCAGCCGGTTCAGCGCGTTGCCCAGGTGCAGGTCGCCGACGTCGTCGACGATGCGGCGGATGAGGTGTTCCAGAAGTCGCCGTGAGCGCACCTCGCCGGCCTCGCTGTGCGCGGCCACGGTCCGCATGAACTGTCGCAGCCTCGGGTTGGCGTCGGCGGCGGCGTGCACGGCGGCGGCGTCGAGGAACCGGCCGGCGCGGAACCGGCGCGGCCCGGTCACGGCCGCACCACCGGGACGCGCGGGCCGGCGGCGGCGCCACCGGCTGGGGCGTCGAGCACCATGAGGATGAACCGGGCCCCCTCCGGACCACCGACCGCGCCGCTGAGCATCGCCTCGCGCTCCACGTACGCGAGCACCGGCTCCATCAGCTTCTGCACGACCCGTTCCAACACCTCGTTGAGCAGGATCTCGGTGAGGAACCCCTGGAGCAGGTCACGGGACGCGGCCTCGATGATCTGCCGGGTGACGCGGCGCACCACGTACCCCCGGGCGGCGCGCAGCCCGGCGCGGACGCCGAAGCGCAGCGCGACCCGGCCGCCGCGCACGGCCGCGCCGCCGATGGTGCCGGCCTCCGGGATCAGTGACAACGCCAACCCGAGGTACGCGGCGAACAGCTCGACCTCGACCTCGGTGCGGGTGAGCACCAGTTCCGGGTCGAGCATCGAGGTGTAGAGGCGCTCGCGCTGGTGGGCGTGTGCCACGTCCACGGCGGCGACGGCGACCCCGACCACGAAGCCCAGCGGCGGGCAGAGCAGCGACAGCGCGATGATCCCCACCATGACGGCGAACGCGCTGAGCGCCTCCCGGCCCAGCTCGGTGCCGAACAGGTCGTCGATACCTGTGGCGTAGTAGAGGTTGCCGCCGAAGAACTCGCCGATCTGCTGGTGGGTGACCAGGTGGATGCCCTGGAGCGCGAAGCGTCCACGGGGGATGGTGGCCGACGGGATGTGCTCGCTGATCCGGCTGGACCGGAAGGCGAACCGGGCATCGGTGCGGGCGCGGCCGAGCATCTCGGTGTTGTGGCGCCGCATGTCCTGCAACACCCGCCACAGCTCGTCGCGGATCGCCGACCGGTTACCGGCGAAGCGGGCCAGCACGTCGGGCAGGTCGGTGATCTGTTTGACCAGCGGGTCGATGCCCTCGGCCTCGCCGCGTTGGATGACCAGCGCCTGTTCGATCTCGGCGAGGGTCCAGAGCACGGCATGCGAGTCGCGGATCCGCGTGGTGCCGTCCTGTTCGACGATCTCCCCCGCCGCGCCGGGGCTGCTCAGTGCGGCCTCGGTGGCGAGGAAGGCGCTGGAGATGGCCCGGGCGGCCCCGTACCAGGCGGTGGACGGGTTGGCCATGCTCACCGTGGCGAGGGTGCCGCCGCCGACGTCGGTGTGCGCGGACACCCAGCGGGCGGCCTCGTGGCGGCGCAACCGCTCGCGTAGCCCCTGAAGCTCGGCGTAGTCGGTGAGCTGGGAGACGATGAGCCGCTCGAAGATCGGCGCGTACCTGTCGAAGTGGGCGATCCGCGCGTCGATGCCGGTCCGGGAGCTGAGCAGCAGCTGCACCAGCATGGCCTGGTTGCCGACCATGAACAGCTGCCCGACCGCACCCTTGACGGCGGGGCTGAACGCCTGGACGAAGTGCAGGTTCCAGGACGCGGACGTGTCGATCCAGCCGCCCTGGATGCGGGCGAAGTGCTCGGGCTGGCTGTAGCGGCCCATCACCCGCTGGGCGAGGCTGTCCAGTCGGGGCACCACCCCGGCCAGGTGTCGCAGGAACTGCACGGCGGGTGAGGCGACCGGCCGGAAGTCCAGCGGACCGAGCCGGCCGCTGCCCTCCGGCACGGGTCGGGTGAACGCCTCCCGCTCGGTCGAGCCGACCAGCAGGCTGATCGCCGCGGCCCGGCCGCGCAGCATGGCGGCGGCCTGGAGGCAGAAGTTCGCCGGGTATCGGCACGGATCGCCCATCTGCAACCGGAACGCGATGTCGTCCATCAGCCGGCGCAACTCGTCGCCGTCCGGGCCGAGTGCGGCCAGCTCCGGCTCGCCGTTGAACGGTGCGCAGGCCCGCAGTTCGGAGTGCTCGCCGGCGACGGCGGGAAACCGTCGACCCTCCACGCCGGGCGGGGCGCTGGGGCTGCTCGGGTCGAAGACGAACCCGCCCCGCCGGGCGCTCCCGGTGCCGTCCCCGCCGCTGCCACCGGCGTCACCGCCGGGCCCGGTGCCGGTGCCCAGGCCGCCGACGCCGGTGCCACCCGGCCCGGTGCCGGACCCGGTGCCCGTTCCGGGTCCACTGTCCGTGCCGGATCCCGTGCCGCTGCCGACGCCGCCGCCGGGAGGCGCGTTCGGGTCCCGTGGCGTCGCAGGGCGCTGCTCGACGCTGATCGGCAACAGGTTGGCCGTACCGGTCCAGTGCAGCGTGGCGTCGGTCTCCTCGGTGCCCACCAGCAGCAGCGACACCCCGCCGACGCGGACCACCACCAGGCTGGTCGGCAGCGCCCCGCCCACCGAGGCGAGGATCCCGTCGACCCGCCGGGTCACCTCCACGTCGACGGCCCGCTCGATCTGCGTGCGGTACTCCTCGACGCTCGTCGTCTCGCCGCGCGGCTGGGCGATCCGCAGCCGCTGCCGGATGTCGTCGCCGAGCTCACCGTCCACCATGGCCACCAGCCCGGCCCGGTCGGTGACCGGCCGACGCTCCACAGTCCCGGGCTGCGGGCTGGGCACCCGCGCCTCCACCTCGAAGTGCGGCTGCGGGGTGGCCCGGAACACCGTCTCGCCGAACGTGTCGAAGGTCAGGTACGACAGCGGCGTGGTGGTCACCATGACCAGCCACACCTGCCGGCCGGTGGGGTCGATCACCCGGGCGATGACCCCCTGCGGGGTGCCCGACGGCAGGCCACCGTGCTGGCGTACGGCCTCCCGGGCCAGCTCGGCGAAGTGGCCGACCAGATAGGTGACCGGCCGCAGCAGCCACTGGTGAGTGACCCGGGGCAGCTCGTCGCTGTTCACCGGCACCTCGGCGGCGTCCCCACCGTCGTCGTAGGACGGCACCCGGTAGACGGCCAGCAGCTGGCGCATCCGAGACGCGTCGAACAGTTCCTCCGCCGGCTGGCTCAGCGGCACGGCGACCCCGGGCGGCAGCCCCGGATCCAGCCGCGCGGCGGTCACCACCTCGTCGATTCGCCGGCGCAGCCGGGCCTCGACGGCCCGTCGGTCGTCCGGGGACACCCGCGCTCCGTCCGCGCCGGCCCAGAGGAAGGTCGGCGCGTTGGGGCGTACCTCCAGGTAGCCGCCGTGGGGCGCGACCACCTCGCGGCGGGAGCGTTCCAGGGCGCGGGCCAGCGCCGCGCCGAGCGCGTCGGTCACCGCCTCCGGGCGTTCGGCCAGCGACCGGGCGTCCACCCGGATCCGCACCGGAACGTGCACCGAGATGGCCACCGTCAGAACCGCCCGTCCAGGTGCTCGGCGAGGCGGGCGAGCGCGAGGTCGGCGAGCGCGTCGGCGTCGACCGCGCCGCCGGCCGCGACCACCTCGATCTCCACCGGGAAGTGGTACGCGATGACCGCGCGGTCGTCCTCGGCCACCTGCTCGGCCTCCGCCTCGCTACCGGCCGCCGGCAGCACCACCTCACCCGCGTGCACCAGGGCCAGCCCGGTACGGGTGACCCGGGCGGCACGGCCAGCCACGGTCGCCATCTGCTACCTCCGGTCAGTCGTCGTCGGGTCAGGGCAGGACGGACGGGTCGCCGGTCTTCGGGTCGACCGAGGCCGCCAGGCTGAAGCCGCTGAAGGTCGCCGCCGGTGCGCCCGAGATGGTGGCGGTGGTCGGTGTGGCGCTGGTGATCAGGCAGTCCCGCAGCACGAACGACGAGAACGACCAGTCGTCGCCGGTGTGCTCGAGCAGCGCGATGTCGAACAGCTCGCCGTCCAGGGCCAGCTTGGTGAGCCGGCCGGCGACGTCCCCGATCGCCTTGACGGTCATCGTGAAGTTCATCGAGACGGGCGCGTGGATGGCGCCCAGGTGGGTCACCTCGCACGAGTGCAACGCCTCGATGTTGAGCGAGAAGGACGGGCTGAACGAGTCGATCGGGCTGATCAGCACCGTCTCGGTGCCCTTTGTGTACTGCACCGCGAGGCGGGTCTTCCACTCCATGGTCTGGTTCCTCCGGGTCAGAACTTGGCCACGAGCGTGACCAGCAGGCGGCTCACGGCCGGGCCGTAGGTGACGGTGACGACCAGGTCGACGGTGCGGTCGGCCCGGGCGGCGGTGACGATCGAGGTGTCGGTGGCGGTACGCGCGACCTCGGGGATGGCGAGGATGTCCAGCACCGGGATCTCGATGCGGTAGTCGTTGATCACCGCCTGCCGCTTGAGCGGGCCGAGGATGCCGTCGACCTGGGTCTTCAGCAGCGTCATGCCCGGCTTGGTGATCCGTGCGTCACCGACCAGGCCGATCAGGCCGGCGCGCAGCATGAACTCGATCTGGTCGAGGGTGCGCACCAGGTCGACGTGCAGCAGGCTCGCGTCGGAGGTGAACAGCCGCCCGTCGGCGAAGTGCAGGCTCTCCCCGGTGATCAGTGTCGGGTCGATGATCGGCGTCAGGTTGGCCTCGGAGAGCCCCTTGATCTCCGCCGGGCTGTACTGCCTGGCCACCGGGACGGCGACCCCGCGGATCTTCTTCAGCACGATGCTGTGGTGCACCGGAAGCCCGGCCACGGCGGCCATCGCGGCGGTGGCCGCGTCGCCGTCCGCGCCCCGGGCGGCGATCATCACCATCCGGCTGGTGCTGCTCTTGAGCGGGTTCGCGGCGGTGCTGATGTCCGCGACGTAGGTGGGGCCCTTCTCGGTGGCCGGATTGACCATGGCGAAGCCGATCCGCCGCTGGCCGGCCGCGGACATCGTCTCCACGTGCGCCTTGAGCGCGTGCAGCCCGGTCGGCGCTCCGGCACCGGCCGGGTTGCCGACACCCGACTCGTTCGCCAGCGACACCATCGTCACGTCGTCGGCCGCCTCCAGGCCGCTCAGGGCGGCCGCGTATTCGTCACCGGCGACCTTGACCCCGTACACCTTCGCCGGACGCGGATCCTGGAGGAACGCCAGCTCAAGGGAGTTGTAGAGGGCGTTGCGGACCACGTTGCCGGCCTGTCGGCGGGCGAAGTTGGTGACCGCGTCGTCGAGGGTCTCGATCCGCACCGGCGTGTTCGCCGGCGCGGAACCGCCGTCGGCCGTGGCCGGTGCCTTGCCCACGACCGCGATGACGCCCGGCGAGCGCTGGGCCAGCGGCGCCGGTGGCGGCACGATCCGGACCTCGATGTACGGGAATGCTGCTGTCGGTGCCACGGGTCCTCCCGGACGAAGTTGCTGCTGCTGTCGTTGTGCGGCTCCCCGCCACCGCGGTCGTTGTGCGGCTCACGAGTTCAGGGCGGCCAGCCCTATGCCGCTGCGGGCGAGCCACTGGCCGGCCCGGGCGAACCGGGCGGCCCGCTTCTGCGCGTCGGTGCCGGTGTCACCGCCGGGCCAGCCGTCGTCGTCGAACGTCTCGATGGGGACCACCCAGACGGCGACCACCCGGTGCCGCCGTCGCACGTCGTCCGATGCGGGCACGTCCAGACCGAGCTCCTCCGCGCGGGCCCGCACCAGGCGGGTCTCGACCAGCAGGTCGGCCAGGGAGAAGCCCTGGTCGCGGATCAGCACGGCAGCGGCGAACGGCAGCGGGCGTGGGGTCGGCGGGGCGGCCGACGGGGCGGCGTAGCGCAGCTTCACCGTGGCCCCGGCGGCCTGCCCGCGCATCCGGGTCACCAGATCGCCGGCGTTCGCGGCGCCGACACCGGCGAGCAGCCGGTCCAGGTGGGCGTCGGTGAAGGCGGCCGGCTGGTGCAGCCCGGCCCGGAGCCGGGTCACCAGCCGGGTGCGCCGTTCGGCCTCCAGCTGGGTCGGGTCGGCCGGCAACGCGCCCAGGTCGGCGACGATCTGCGGGTCCACGTCGAAGGCGGGCACCGCCACGTCGAGGTCCTCGACCCGGTCCCGGGCGGCGCTGGTCCGCACCACCAGGCTTCCCCGCCACAGGGCGTCGATACGCAGCGCCGAGCCGCCGAGGCCGTGCAGGCGTACGCGTAGCTCGGTGCGGGTGGTGCCGCCGGAGCCCAGCCACTCCCCCTCGGCCACCGTGACCGGCGCGGCGGCGAAGCCGAGGGTCAGCTCGTCGAAGACCGCGGCGTACGGCGGCCCGACCGGCATCGCCTCGGTGTCGTACGCGGCCTCGACCAGGTGCGCCAGCGACGCGTCATCGAAGAGCGCGGCGCGGGTGCCCGGATCGGCCAACCGCACCAGCACCCCGTCGACGAAGTCCACCGCACGGCCTCCCCGCTGCCCGCGCCGGTGCACAGTGCCCGGCCCGGCACGAGGATCGCGAAGGCGCCGTCACCCGAGCGTCACCGCCACCGTCACAGTGCCCGAACCCGGCCCGGACTGTCGGGAACTGAGCACCCACACAGCGCGGCCCGAGGCCGTGTCGCTCCTGAGCGCGATGCCGCACAGTCATCGTGATGCCGCACAGTCATCACGCTCATCCCAGCTCGTGCTCCGAGACCGCCGTCACCCACCGGGAGCCGTGCGAGCATGCCGATGCTGACCCAGACGTACGCGTTGGCGCCCACGAACCCCCACGGTCCAGCCGACCCGTTGGCGAAGACCCAGACCAGCCCACTGCACAGCACCACGTAGCCGACGGCACCGGCCCACGTCCGACGACGGGTCGTCGCGTCGACCGGCGGCCACGGCAGCGTGGACGCGGCGAGCACCACCAGCCCTGGCACCAGCCACACCAGGTGGTGCACCCAGGTGACCGGGCTGACCAGGCACGCGGCGACTCCGGTCAGCGCGAAGCCGGCCCGTTCGTCACCGTCGCGCACGGCCCGGCGTACCCGTAGCGCCCAGACCGCCAGCACGGCGACGACCAGCACCAGCCACAGTCGCCGGTCCGGGTGCGCCGGATCGAGCCGGGCGACCAGGCCGAGCAGCGACTGGTTCGACACGTACGCCAACTCACCGACCCGGTCGGTGTCCCACAGCGCCTCGGCGAAGAACGTGCGGCTGGCCTGCGGCGCGAACGCCGCCGCGACCACTGTCGCGCCGACGGCGGTGCCGATGGCCGTGGCCGCGGCCCGCCAACGCCCGGTGACCAGCAGATACCCGATGAAGATCGCCGGGGTGAGTTTGACGGCGGCGGCCAGCCCCATCCCCACGCCGGCCAGCCGACTGCCCCGCTCCAGCAACCACAGGTCCAGATAGACCAGCGCCACCAGCAACAGGTTGACCTGCCCGAAGCTGACAGTGTCGCGCACCGGGTTGAGCCCGGCCAGCAGACAGCAGGCCAACGTGAGCGCGTACCAGCGGGTCCAGCCGTGCCGCCGGGCCAACGGGTCCACCAGCAGGTGCAGCAGAAACGCGACGGCCAACACGGTGAGCAGCAGGTTCGCCGCGATCGTCGGGTACCAGGCCAGCGCCGCCATCGGCAACATGCTCACCGCGGCGAACGGCGGATAGGTGAAGCCGTACCCGTTGGCGGTCGTCCATCCGTACAGGTCGCCGCCGCGTACCCAGTGCCCGACCGCTCCGTGGTAGACACCGACGTCGAACCAGCCCCGATGCCCGGGCAGCACCGCGATGGCCGCCGCGAGCAGGGTGACCAGACCGAGCACCGTCACCACCTGCCGACGACCCGCGTTCATCGGGCCACCTCCACCGGGGCGGACGGCACCAGCAGGCGCAGCGAACCGACCGCGACCAACCCCACCAGCACCCCGGCGGCGGCCAGCACCGCCTGCGCCGCGTCCGGTCCGAAGCCACTGGGCAGCGCCACGAACGCGAGCACCACAGCGCCCAGCGCCGCCGCCGGCCGGGCCCGCCCGTGCGCCGCCGCCGCGATCAGCACCAGACCCCACAGCGCGTACCAGGGCCGGGTCGCCGGGCCGAGCAGCGCCGCCGCCACCAGCACCAACCCCAGCGCGTACGCCGGGCCGAGCCGCCGCCGATGCCACCACACGCCCACCGCCACGGCCAGTACGGCGGCCACGCCCAACGCCAGGCAGAGCCGCATCGGGGCATCGCCCAGGTGCAGACCGAACCGCCCGGCCCCGCGCGACGCCACCCGACCCAGCGCGCTGGAGATCGACCAACTGTGGCGGTACATCGGGGTGCCGAGCGCGCCGACCCACCCGTACCCGATGCCGGTGGCCCAGGTGACCACGGCGGCGGTGCCCAGCGTGAACCCGGCGGTGCGGGCCACCGAGGTCGGCAGCCCGCGGTGGCGCGCGGCGAGCGACACGACCACCAGCAGCCCGACCACCGCCGGCACCTTGACCAGCGCGGCGAGGGTGACCAGCACGGTGGCCGCGCCGTAGCGGTGCTCGAAGGCGAGACTCAGCCCGGCCACCAGCAGCCCCAGCATCACCGCCTCGTTGTGGGCGCCCGCGACGAGGTGCAGGGGTACGAGCGGATTGAGCACGCCCAGCCACAGCGCGGCGGCCGGGTCGACACCACAGTGCCGCGCCAACCGGGGCAGATACGCCACCAGCAGCGCCACCCCGGCCAGCGCCACCAGTCGCAGACCGAGCACGCCCAGCACCACCTTGCCGCCGGTCACCCCGGTGACCCCGGCCGCCACCGCGAGGAACACCGGCCCGTACGGCGCGGGGGTCTGCTGCCACATCTGCGGCACCTCACCGGCCAACGCGCCGCCCAACTGGGCCACCCCGTGCCGGTAGACGTCGATGTCGGCGAGGACCATCGCGCCCTGCGCCAGGTAGCTGTACGCGTCCCGGCTGAACAGCGGCGGCGCCACCAGCAACGGCCCCGCCCAGCAGAGCAGGGTGAGCGCGGCGGAGCGCCGGTCGACGACCTCGTCGGGTCCGTGCGGGTGCCGGCCCGCCCACCACCAGGCGGCGACGAGCAGTGTCAGGCCGGCGTACCCGCAGAGCAGACCCGGCCCCGCGAGCTGCCGCAGCGCACTCCACCACCCGGCGTGCGCGCCGACCGGGAGCGCACCGGCGGCCAGGCCGGCGCAGGACAACAGCGTGGCACCGACTCCCCCGAGCAGCCGGTACGCGACGACGGTCGGCAGTGTGCGCACCCGGGCAGGATGTCGTCCACGGCTGACCGCTACGCGACGCCCGGACGATCACCAGGCGACGTCGCGATGTCGGACCGGCTCGGCCGTCCCGCCGTCGACGGCGCATGGTCTGGTTCGTGTCGATATGCGGTCTACTCGTGCCGGCGTGGCGGCAGGCATATCGGTCACCGGTTGTTAGCGTGAA
The DNA here is from genome assembly GCF_040607155.1 of Micromonospora sp. NPDC005324. Lineage (NCBI taxonomy): Bacteria > Bacillati > Actinomycetota > Actinomycetes > Micromonosporales > Micromonosporaceae > Micromonospora > Micromonospora sp. NPDC005324. The sequence goes on from NZ_JBEXGE010000006.1 coordinate 252,480, forward strand.
ACGCGGATCCGTGACAGTGGAGGGGTGCCATGACGGACGCCCCCGACGGGAGGCCGAGGCCCGCGGACCAGTGGCGGCACCGGGGCGTACGAGGGTTGACCATCGCCCGCGACGCCGGTGTGCGCGGCTGGCGGTGGTGGGCGCGAAGCTGGGATCGGCTGGTCGCCGCGCTCCAGGACGAGGCGCCCGTCGGGTCCGCTACCGCGCCGTCACCGTCCGGTCCACTCGTCGAACAACGCGACGCACCCCGGCTGATCGCGGTCCCGGCACGCGGGTACGTGTACTCGTTCTACATCCGCGCCAGTTTCGCCTGGTCGTCACCGGCCAGCCTGCGGTCCGAGGTGCTGAGCTGGTACGTGCAGTACTTCCAACCGAACGCGATCCAGCGGCTGACCCGGCTCGCCGCCGACGCCGCCCGGGACCTGCCCCCGCACCGGGCCGGTGACCTGGAGGTGGCGTTGCTGCGGGCGCTCGCCGACGATCCCCTTTGGCACTACCAACGGGGCGACATCACGCTGACCTGCCGCCCCGACGCCGCCGTACGACTCGACGAGCGGATCATGCCGGCGCTCCAGCCGCACGTCGACCGCCTGGTCAAGCTGGAATACCAGTTCGACGAGCAGATCCGAAAGGCCCGGTACGCCGAGGAGCTCAGCCGCCAGTGGGCGACGATCCTGGATGATCACGCGGACGACGACGACCTTGCCGACGCCCGCGACCACATGCTCACCGCGCACCGAGAAGCAGCGAGATGGATAGCCGAACTCCTCCACCAACACGGCGAGCACCCGCCAGAGTCGGCACCCCCGCCCAGAGTCCCCCCGAGCAGGTCCCCCGCCCCGCCCCGCTCCGCCCCCCCATGATCACGTGATGAAAAGTAGGTCTGGGAGGCCGCTGGGACCTGTTTTTCGTCACCTGATCATGGGGCGGGGCGGGCGCGGTTGGCGAGAATGGCCACCGTCTCCCGGCGGACCTGGACCGGGTCCGCGGTGAGGCGGCGGTGCGTGAAGCGGACGACGAGGATGCCGATGGAGGCGAGCAGGGCGTCGCGGCGGAGGTCGATCTCGCGCTCGGCCGGATCGCCGTGGCTGGTTGCGCCGTCCAGCTCGATGTTGACCCGTTCCGCCTCGGCGAACATGTCGAGATAGAACGTCCGAGCACCGACCCGTACCCGCGCCTGCCGAGTGAACGTCGGCATTCCCGGTCCGGTGAAGACGTGGTCGTGGCCCCAGATCTCCAAAGGGCTGCGGCATCCAGCGGCGAGCCGGTCCAGCAAGTCGCCCAGTGCCCCACGATCGGGCATCCGGGGCACCTCGGTAAGAGCGGCAGCGAGGCGCTGCGGCGTGGTCAGCCGGTCGTTGACCGTACGGATGAGCAGGCTCGATCGGTCGACCGGCGCCAACAGCGCCCAACAGTCCACGAGGGTCCGGTCGAGCCGGACGACCTGCAACCCTCCCCGTGCCACCACCTGGGGCGGCGCAATCGCGAAGGCGGAGCGGTGGGCTACGACGAGATGCGGCCGATCACGCAGGCCTGACCCTCGTAGCAGGTCGAGATAGAGCGGTTCCCCCGGCGGCTGGCGGCGTAGGCCCCACACGTCGAGCGCAGTCAGACGACTCAGCGCCCCACGCCCGCCGGCGTACGCCAGCGCAGCGCGTCGGGCCACGTCCCACTCGACGCGGGCCAGCATCGGCAGGTCGGTGGTGGCGTGACGGATCAGCACGGCGTCGCCGTAGACACCGGGTAACAGCCGTACCAGCTGGTTCGCCCGCCGGGCGGTCTGGATCGTCCAGGCTGGGGCCGCCCGCAGCAGGTCCCGTCGAGTGACCAGCCCATCGCCGCGGACGAGGAGGGATTTTATGCGCGCGTCCACCGGCTCACCCTGCCGTCTTGCGCAGCCCTTGCGCGGGCTGTTGTGGACTGCGGAGGCGACTGTGGATAGCCGTCTGGGCCGACGCAAGATGTGGTAGGTGGCCGTCAATACTCGTGGCACGGTGTCCGGCTCTCTGCCAGACCAGCCTCAAGACACTGGGTGGGGAGGTCACGAAGCTGCGCCGGTCAGATCGGGGAATTGGCGTCCTCGATGCGCTGCGCGCGTACCGACGGGAGGAAGTCGACCTACTCGGCGCGGCTCAAGACGCCGAACGCTTAGTGCGAACCGCCCCCCGCAACGAGCTGCGGTGTGGGTCTTCCCGTCCAGGCCCACACTTCCAGCGCTTTCCGGTCGACGAGCGTGATGTCGAGCTGCTGCGCTATCTGGATGCCGTCGCCCGCGGTGAAGAAGCTGTTCGTCACGAGCATGCAGATCTCGCCACCGTGGATGACCCGGCAGGTGCCGGCGAACCGCTGGATCGCGGCACTGCCCACCCGGTTGCTGACACTCTGCCGCTTGCACTGCACCACGACGCGTCGGCCGTCGGGGGCGACCGCAATGACGTCCGCTCCCCGGTCACCGGAGCCGCCGCAGACCGTCACATCTCGAAAACCGGACGCGACCAGAATCCGCGCGAACCACTGCTCGAACTCGGGTCCGCTCATCGTGTCGGTCACCGCGATCAGCCGGTCCCGCTGGGCTTGGGCGGCCCGCTCGCGGGCACGCTGCTTCGACGCGACAAGATCCACCGCGGTCACCCCCGCGATGATGAGGCTCACCAGGAGAGCGGACCAGTATGGATGCCGCTGCACGAAGTCGATGACCATGCGGAAGAGCACGAAGCCGACGACGGCACACAGCGCCAGAACCCAGCCGTTGGCCGATCTGCCGCCACCGGCCACGCGGCGGACCGTCGATCTGCGCCGAACGCTGCCACTGCGCCGCCTTCGGTAGTGCGACCGAACCCGCGCGCCACCCTTCCTGGTGTGTGACCTGACATAGGGCACGAGGCACCTCCTCAGTCGAGGAAGCCTCAGTGTCGCGGTAGTGTGCGACAAACCGCCTGCACGGTCGTCGACAGTGTCCGGTACCCGTCAGCCGCCGTCCCACATGGGAGCGCCCGCAGCGACCCCCGGCACCGCCGCACTCAGGCGGCGGGCACCTCAGACGCTGCGGTGGACCGGTCGACCAACGCCTTCCGCAGCGTCGCGGACTGCTCCACCGACCCCCCGCGCACCCCGAGACTGTGCCGGGCGGCCCGGTAGTACCCGTCGCGGGCCTCGTCGACCCGGGTCAGCATCTCCACCACGTCCGACGGCGGCTCGACGATTCCCCGGGCGAGCCGTTCGACCTGCCAGATCGCGTCCCGCCAGTTGGCGGCGGCGACGACCGTCGGCTCGTCGCCGAGCAGCAGCAGGTTCTCCCAGACGATGGTGCGCCGGGCGTCCGCCTCAGCCAGCCGGACCAGCCCCTCCTCGCGGTCGATGGGGTGGCTGCGCGATCCCGGCCGGTGCTCGGCCGTCAGTCGCAGCGCCACCGCGTGACTCTCCTTGAGGGCGTGCGCGTAGTCGACGTACGCGTCGAGCCGCCGCTCGTCCCAGCGGACGCTCTGACTGCGCCGCCACCGGGCGCGGTCGGCGAGCGAGGTGGCGAGGATCGTGCCCAGGGTGCCAACCAGGACGCCGAGGAGAGCCGGAAGCTGCGTCAGGAGCGTGCTCACGCGATCAAGGCTGCCAGCCCCGGGCAACCCCGCCACGCCTCAGGTTCGGCGGGTCGCCAGGATTGCGAGGGTTTCCCGGCGTACTTCGTCGACGTCGTACACGAGGCGGCGGCGGGCGAAGCGGACGACCAGAATTCCGACGGCCGCCAGCAGGGCATCACGGCGCAGGTCGATCTCCCGCTGGCTTGAGCTGCCGTGGGTGGTGGCCCCGTCGAGCTCGATGTTGACCCGTTCCCGCTCGGCGAACATGTCGAGGTATACCGTGCGCCGCCCGACCCGGACCGGCACCTGTCGGCGGAACGCCGGCATCCCGGGACCGGTGAAGACCTGCTCGAGTCCCCAGATTTCCAGCGGACTGCGGCAGCCGTCGGCAAGCTTCGTCAGCAGACGCCGGAACGCCGCCCGGTCGATCAGCTTCGGCACCCGCTCCAGGGCTGCCGAGATCCGTTCCGGGGTGGTCAGCCAGTCGTTGACCGCTCGAATCACCAACTCCTGCCGGTCAGCGGACGACAACGTCGGCCACGAGTCGACGAGGGCCTGTTCGAGACGGGTGACAGTCAGGCCCCGCCGGACCACCACCTGCGGCGCCTCGATGGTCAGGCCCCGGCGCCGATGCACGATCACCCCGGGACGGGTGCGCAGGCTCGCGTTCGCCGGCGCACTCAAGTGCACGAGCTCACCAACCACCTCGGGGCGCAATCCCCACACGGTGAGCGCGCTGAGATGGCTGAGCGCGCCGTAGCCGTTGGCCCAGGCGAGGGCCGCCCGCTGACTCATGGTGGGGCCGAGTCGACTCAGGACCGGAGCGCCGGGTCGCCCACCGACGAGGTGCGCCGCCGCGAACACCTCGGGGAGCACCCGTACCAATTCGCCGTTACGGCAAGCCTGCCGAATCGTCCACGACGGCACCACCTGGCCGGCCGCCCCGCGCGTCACCAGTCCTCCGCCAAGCTCCACGAGGTCCCGAAGCACCGAGTTCACGCCCCGAACCGTGAAGCACGCCCCAGCCCTCGGCAACCACACCAGCAGGCCCTTTGTGGACAGCCGCCCACCTGTGCACAACGCCCCGGCTACGGCCGAAGCGTGCTAGCTGTACTGATCGGTGGCAGTTCAGGAGGGCTGGCGTCGGCGTGTCGAATCGCTCAGCTGCCAACGATCATCGGGGCGCCCGAGCTGCGGGTCAGGACGGGACGTCGCGGTGGCGGAAGGCTGCCACGCCGACCACCAGGAGCAGCGCGGCCACCGCCGCCAGCACCAGCAGGGGAAGCGCCGCCGGGTCGACAGCGGGCACGGCCGGCACATGGGTGTACGGCGAGACGTTGAGCGCGGCTTGCGGCAGCTCCAGCACCGCGCCGAGCTGCCCGAGGAGCAGGAATACCAAGAGCGCCGTCCAGGACAGCACCACCGACCAGCGGGGCAGCAGCCCGAAGATCGCAGTCACCACCCCGGCGATCACGAGCAGGGCGGGCAGGCGCAGCAGCGCGGCGCCGCCCAGCTCGACGGCTTGGCCGAGCGGGTCTCCGGTGACGATGCCGTAGCCGAGGCCGGTGGTCACGCCGGCGAGGAGCAGCAGGGCGACGGCGCCGAGTGTCGCGGCGAGCACCTGGGTGCCGAGCCAGCGGGTGCGGCTGACAGCCGTGGCGAGGGCGGCCTCCAGCACCCCGTCGGCTTCGTCGCCGCGTACACGCAGCAGGGCCTGCACGACGTACGCGCCGATGGTCAGAGCGAAAAGGCCGAGCATCGCGGCCAGGTACGCGTTGATCAGGTCGGCTCCGCCGCCCATCGCGTTGATCGCTTCGGCGGCGGCCGGATTCGCGTCGATCATGTCGTTGAACTCGTCGGCGGCGACGCCCATGGAGAGGCCGAGTACTGCCACGCCGACCGCCCAGCCGAGCAGCGTGCCGCGCTGCATCCGCCAGGCCAACCCGGTGGGGCTGAGCAGCCGTGGCGCGCCGGTGGCCGGGCCGCGTCGGGGGGCGATCAGCCCGGCGCCCTGGTCGCGTCGCTCGGCGAGGGCGTACGCCAGCGCCACGCCGGCGAGCAGCAGCGCGACGGGTAGGGCGAGCACCCACCAGCGTTCACCGTCGAAGGCTCGTACCTGGTTGCCCCAGCCGAGCGGGGAGATCCACGACGGCCAGGCGCTCCGCACGCGGGTGCCGTCGGCGCTCTGTTCGCCGAGGACGTCTCCGGCGGCGCGCAGCACGAAGAAGAGTCCGACGGTGGCGGCGGCGAGCGCGTTGGCGCCGCGTGCGGTGACGGAGAGCTGGGCGGTGACCGCGGCGATCGCGGTGAAGGCGACCCCGACGCCGCCGATCGCGGCCGCTGCCGCGACGGAGCCGGCGAGCGGCAGACCGGCGCCGACCAACGCGACCGCGAGCAGCACGGCGGCCAGTGCGTTCGCCGTGACGATGACGAGCAGCGCTGCGCTGAGTGGCGCGTACCGGCCGACGACGTTGGCGCCGAGCAGTTCGGCCCGACCGGTCTCCTCGTTCTGGCGGGTGTGCCGGGTCACCGCGAAGGTGCTCAGCAGCGCGACGATCAGGGCCAGCGTCACGTACGTCTCGGCGACCACCACGGCACCGAGGTCGGTGCCGTGGATGGGGCCGTTGAAGGCGCGGGCGACCAGGCTGGACGCCGAGGTGGTGGCGTAGCCCTGCCGGGTCTCCTGGTCCGGGTAGATGCCGGCGACGCTGCCGGCGAGGGCGTAGCCGAGCAGGGGCGTGCCGAGGATCCAGATGGCGAGGCGGATCCGGTCACGGCGCAGCACGAGCCGGGCCAGAAGGGTCGTGCCGGTGAGGGCGCTCACCGGACACCGCCCTGCGGGGCGTCAGCCTGCGCGTCGGCGTCCGAGGCGCCAGCGGCGGGACCCTCCGGTGAAGCAGCGACGGGAGCGCCCGATGACGCAGCGGCGGGAGCGCCCGTGGCGGCGACGGCGGGAGCGCCCGTGGCAGTGGCGGCCGGGTCGTCGCCGTAGTGGCGTAGGAAGAGCTGCTCCAGGGTGGGCGGCGTGCTGGTCAGCGCGCGCACGCCGAAGCGGATGAGCTGGCCGAGCAGCTCGTCGAGGTGGGCGGGGTCGACCTCCAGGTGGATGCGGCCGTCGACCTCGTGCACGTCGTGCACGCCGGGTAGCGCGTCCAGGCCGGTGACCGGGCGGGCGGTCTCGACGGTCACCGCCGTGCGGGTGAGGTGGCGCAGCTCGGTGAGGGTGCCGGATTCGACGGTGCGGCCCTCGCGGATGATGCTGACGCGGTCGCAGAGCGCCTCGACCTCGGCGAGCACGTGGCTGGAGAGCAGCACTGTGGCGCCGGCCTGCTTGATCCGCCGGACCTCGTCCTGGAACACCGCCTCCATGAGGGGGTCGAGGCCGGAGGTCGGCTCGTCGAGCACGTACAGCTCCACCGGGGAGGAGAAGGCGGCGACGATGGCTACCTTCTGCCGGTTGCCCTTGGAGTAGGTGCGGCAGCGGCGGGTTGGGTCCAGGTCGAAGCGGTGCAGCAGTTCGTCGCGGCGACGCCGGTCGAGGCCGCCGCGCAGTCGCCCGAGCAGGTCGATGGCTTCCCCGCCGGTGAGGTTGGGCCAGAGGCTGACGTCGCCCGGCACGTACGCCAGCCGGCGGTGCAGGCGGACCGCGTCGCGCCACGGGTCGGCGCCGAGCACCTGGGCGTCGCCGGAGTCGCGGCGGAGCAACCCGAGCAGGATCCGGATGGTGGTCGACTTTCCGGAGCCGTTGGGCCCGAGGAAGCCGTGCACCTCTCCCTGCTCGACGTGCAGGTCCAGCCCGTCGAGTGCCCGGATGGCGCCGAACGTCTTGACCAGATTGCCGATCGAGATGACGGGCATGGGCCCTCCTGCCTTGGCTGCGTCGACCGTCACCACTGTACTGACCGTTGGTCAGTCGAATCAACGGTGATCGTGCCCACTGGTCAGGACGTCGCTAGGCTGGCCCGCATGACCGCCGATCCCGCGGACGACACCCGCACCCGGATCCTGCGCGCCGCGCTCGACCTGTTCGCCGAACACGGCTACCAGCGCACCTCGCTGCGCCAGATCGGCGAGCGGCTGCGGCTGACCAAGACCGCGATCCTTTACCACTTCCCGGCCAAGGAGCATCTGCTCGCCGCCCTGGTCGAGCCGTTGGTGGCGGACCTGGAGGCGCTGCTCGACTCGGCCCAGACCCAGCCCGGCGATCGGGCCCGGTGGACGGTGCTGGAGGGCTGGGTGGACATCATGCTCGCTCATCGCCGGCCGCTCGGCATGCTCTTCCACGACATCGCGCTGATCGGTCGGGGCGACACGTACCACCGCCTGATGGAGATCGCGATGCGGGCCAACGACCTCATTGCCGGGCCGAACGCGGGGCGTCGCGAGCGGGTCCTCGCGATGCAGGCGGTGGGCGCGTGCAGCGATCCCATCGTCTTCTTCATCGACGTTCCCGACGAGGTGCTGCGCGCCGACATGCTCGACGGCGCACGTCGACTGCTGGCCCCGCTGCCCGCTGCCGCCGCGGCCGGGCCGCTCGCGGACGTCGCACCCGGGCCGCTCGCGGACGCCGCAGCCGGGCCGCTCGCGGACGCCGCACCCGGGCCGCCCACGCACTCCGTAGCCGGGACGCGCACGGACGTCGCAGCCGGGCCGCACTCCGACGCGACAGTGGGGAGCGCGATCCCGACGGAAGCGGCGAGCCGGCGTCGGCGGCCGGGACGGCCGCCCGCGCTGGGCCGGGAGCAGGTCGAGGCGGCCCGGCGGATGCACGCGGCGGGCACCCACTCGGTGGACGCCATCGCGGCCGAACTGGGTGTTTCGCGGGCCACCGTCTACCGCCACCTGACCGCGCCATAACGAGACAGTTCCTGGACTGTTTCGAGACGGTTGTGATCCGGGGTTCAGGCCGCCAGGGTGGCGTAACGGCCGTTGCGGTCCAGCAGGCTGTCGTGGGTGCCGGCCTCGACGATCCGACCGTGGTCGAGCACCGCGATCTGGTCGGCGTCGCGGACCGTGGAGAGCCGGTGCGCGATGGTGATCGTGGTGCGCCCCTGGGCGAGCACGTCGAAGGCCCGCTGTACGGCGCGTTCGGTCTCGGTGTCCAGCGCGCTGGTGGCCTCGTCGAGGACCAGGATGCGCGGGTCGCGCAGCAGCGTCCGGGCGATGGCGAGGCGTTGCTTCTCACCGCCGGAGAAGCGGTGGCCGCGTGAGCCGACCATGGTGTCGTACCCGTCGGGCAGCCCGGCGATCAGGTCGTGGATCTGGGCGGCGCGGGTGGCGTCCTCGATCTCGGTGTCGGTGGCCTCCGGCTTGGCGTAGCGCAGGTTCTCCCGGACGGTGGTGTGCAGCAGGTACGTCTCCTGGCTGACCACGCCGACGATCGCGGCCAGGTCCGCCAGGCGCAGGTCGCGCAGGTCGACGCCGTCGACGGTGATCCGGCCGGCGGTCGGGTCGTGCAGCCGGCTGACCAGCCCGGCGAGGGTGCTCTTGCCGGAGCCGGTCTCGCCGACCAGGGCGAGGCTGGTGCCGGCGGGCACGTCGAGCGTGATCCCGGCAAGGGCGGCGGTGTCGCTGCCCGGGTAGCCGAAGGTGACGTCCTCCAGGCGCAGGTCGCCGCGGACCCGGGCGGGGTCGAGGCGGACCGGCTCGGCGGGGTCGTCCACGTCGACCGGCAGGTCCAGGTATTCGAAGATCCGGGCGAACAGCGCCAGCGACGCGGTGAGCGAGACACCCACGTTGAGCAGCCCCATCAGGGGCCGGAACAGGCCGCCCTGCAGGGCCGTGAAGGCGACCAGGGTGCCGATGCTCAGCGTGCCGGCGGTGCCGGGCAGCCCGGCGGCGAGGTAGATGACCGCCGGTACGGCGGCGAAGATGATGCTCATCGAGGCCATCCGCCAGCGGCCGGCCAGCTCACTGCGCAGCTCCAGGTCGACCAGGCGGGCCGAGGAGGCGGTGAACCGGTCGACCAGCGCGGGGCCGGTGCCGAGGGTCTTGGCCAGCTGTATGCCACTGATCGAGAGCCCCTCCTCGACGGTGACGTTGAGGTCGGCGAGTTCGCGTTGCCGCTGGGCGGTGATCTCGCGGCGCATCCGGGCGACCCGGCGGGTCAGCCAGATGGCCGGCGGCAGCACCACGAGCGAGACCAGGGAGAGCTGCCAGGAGAGCGCGACCATGGCGACAGTGGTGGCGACGACTGTGGTGAGGTTGGCGGCGACGGCGGTGGCGGTGGAGGTGACCACCGACTGCATGCCGCCGATGTCGTTGGTGATGCGGGACTGCACCTCACCGGTGCGGGTGCGGGTGAAGAAGCCGAGCGACTGGCGCTGGAGGTGGCTGAACACGTCGGTGCGCAGCCGGTGCATGACCCGCTGGCCGACCTGGGTGGAGATCCAGGTCTGCACGACGCCCAGGGCGGAGGTCACCGCCGCGACGGCGACCATGCCGAGGACCAGCCAGACCAGAAGCGTCACGTCGCCCTGCGGCAGGGCCCGGTCGATCACGGCACGCAGCAGGAACGGGGTGGCCATCGCGATGATCGAGGAGACCACGATGATCGCGGTGACGACGGCCAGCGCGGGCCGGTGGGGGGTGAACAGGCGGCCGATGCGGCGCAGCGACACCTGACGGGCCTGCGCCTTCTCTTCGGCGCTGAGGGTGCGGTGGCCGCGGTCGCGGCCCTTCGGGGTGGGTTCCAAGGGGGAACTACCTTTCGTCGGCACTATTGCTGAGGTTACCTCATCATGAGGGAACAACCACGTCTACTGCTACCGTATTCCGGTGACCGAGCACACCGTCGACACCGCCGACGACGACAGCCTGGCGGAGACGTTCTGGGCGGTGGCGTCCCGTCTGCGCCGGCAGACCCGGGACTCACTGGCGCCCTGGGACGTCACCCCCAGCCAGTCCCGGGCCCTCGGCGTGCTGGCCCGGCACGGCGAGGTACGCCCCGGCACCCTCGCCGAGCACCTGCGCATCGCGCCCCGCTCGGCGACCGAGGTCGTCGACGACCTCCAGACACGGGGGCTTGTCGAACGCCGACCCGACCCGGCCGACCGCCGGGCGACCCTGGTCGCGCTCACCGAGGAGGGCGACCGCGTCAGCACCGCCATCCGGGCCGCCCGACGGGCCGAGGCCGACCGCTTCTTCGGCCACCTCAACGACACCGACCGCGCCGAGCTGGCCCGCATCCTGCGCACCCTGCGCGGCTGACGGGTTTGCCCGCCGCCGGCACGGGTAGCCAGCGGCCCCGTCCGGTCGGCGGGACCGGCCGGCACCGGTCGGGGCGAGGTGACGGGAGGCCCGGCTGATGTGCGGGATCAGCGGGGAGGCGCGATTCGACGGCCGCTCGCCCGACGCGGCGGCGGTCACCCGGATGACCGAGGCGATGCGCTCACGCGGCCCGGACGACGAGGGCCTGTTCACCGACGGTTGGGTGACCCTGGGGCACCGCCGGCTGACCATCATCGACCTGTCCGAGGCGGGCGGGCAGCCGATGGTCCGCGACGACCTGGGCCTGGCCCTGGTCTTCAACGGCTGCATCTACAACTACCCGGAGCTGCGCGAGGAGTTGCGCCGAGCCGGCTACGCCTTCCACTCCACCAGCGACACCGAGGTGATCCTGGTGGCGTACGCACACTGGGGTGAGCGTTTCGTCGACCACCTGGTCGGCATGTTCGCGATCGGGCTGGTCGACCGGGTGCGGCGGCGGCTGATCCTGGCCCGCGACCGGCTCGGCATCAAACCGCTCTACCTCGCCGAGACACCGGGTCGGCTGCGGTTCGCCTCCACCCTACCCGCGCTGCTGCGGGCCGGCGACGTCGACACCGGCATCGATCCGGTGGCGCTGCACCACTACCTGTCCTGGCACTCCATTGTGCCCGCGCCGCGGACCGTGCTGCGTGGCGTGCGCAAGCTGCCGCCGGCCACCCTGCGGGTGATCGAGGCGGACGGGCGCAGCCGCGAGGACGTCTACTGGCGACCCGACTACGTGCGCGAGCCTACCGACGCGGGGATGGACGCCACCGACTGGCGGGCCGCGATCGGCGACGCGCTGCGCGCGGCGGTACGCCGACGGCTGGTCGCCGACGTCCCGGTGGGGGTGCTGCTCTCCGGCGGACTGGACTCCAGCCTGATCGTGGCGCTGCTCGCCGAGGCCGGCCAGCAACACCTGCGGACGTTCAGCATCGGCTTCGACAGCCGCGACGGCGAGTCCGGCGACGAGTTCCACTACTCGGACCTGGTGGCCCGCGCGTACGACACCGACCACCATCGGATCCGGCTGGCCGACGACGACCTGGTGCCCGCCGTCCGACGGGCCGTGCTGGCGATGACCGAGCCGATGGGCAGCCACGACGTGGTCGCCTTCCACCTGCTCTCCGAGCAGGTGGCGCAGCACGTGAAGGTGGCCCAGTCGGGGCAGGGCGCCGACGAGGTGTTCGCCGGCTACGGCTACCACCAGCCACTCATCGAGGCGCCCCGGCACGGCGCCGCCGAGACGTTCGCCGCCGCGTTCTTCGACCGCGGCCACGAGGAGCTGCGCCGGATCGTCGGCCCGGCGTACGCGCTGGAGCACGACGCCAGCCGGGACCTGCTCACCGGGCAGCTCGCCGCGCCCGGGGCGCAGACCGCGCTGGACGCCGTGCTGCGCCTGGACACCCACCTGATGCTTCCCGACGACCCGGTCAAGCGGGTGGACAGCATGAGCATGGCGTGGGGTCTGGAGGTGCGCACGCCCTTCCTCGACCAGGACCTGGTCACCCTGGCCGCGCACTGCCCACCGGAGCACAAGGTCGCCCAGGGTGGCAAGGGCGTGCTCAAGGACATCGCCCGGGAGGTGCTGCCCGCCGAGGTGATCGACCGGCCGAAGGGCTACTTCCCGGTGCCGGCGCTGCGCAACGTGGACGGTCCGGTGCGCGAGCTGGTCGCCGAGGCGTTGCAGGCGCCGGCCGCACGCGAGCGAGGACTGTTCCGCCCGGAGTACGTGGCACATCTGCTCGCTGAGCCGGACCGGGCGGAGGCGGCGGCCGGCAGCAACAAGCTGTGGCAGCTCGGTCTGCTGGAGCTGTGGCTGCAGACCCACGACATCCGCTGATCCCCGGCGCGTTGTCAGGGACGTCAGGCGGGGGCGGTGCGGGCGACCAGGTCGCCGAGGACCGCGTGCAGATCCCCGGCGCGCTCCAGCACCCGCCGCTGCCGGGTGGCGCCGGTGCCGTCGCGGCGCAGCCGGGCGAGCTGCGCCAACACGTACCCGAGGTCGCCGTGGCGCAGCAGGGCCGGGGCGATCACCGCCATCAGCTCGTCGACGAGTGCCCAGGCGGGCCGGGTGCCACCGGCACGCAGGTCGATCAGCTCGCCGTCGAGGCCGTCGTGGGCGGCCCGCCAGTGCGCCGCGGCGACCAGGCAGTCCCGGACGTCCGGGGCGGTCACCCCGGCGCGCACATCGTCGGCGAGGGTGGCCACGAGGGACCGGACCAGCGCGGCGACCAGCACCGCGTCGTCCACCTCGGTGCAGACGTCACCGACCCGCACCTCCACCGTCGGGTAGGTCGACGACGGCCGGGCGTACCAGTAGACCATCGCCGCGTCGAGCATGATGCCGGCGGCGATCAGCTCGTCGACGGTGCGGTCGTAGTCGGCGGCCGAGTCGAAGTACGGCGTCGGTCCGATGCTGGGCCAGCGTTCCAACTGCATCGAGCGCCAACTGGCGTGCCCGGTGTCGTACCCGTCGTGCAGCGGCGAGTTGGTGGTGATCGCCTGCACCACCGGCAGCCACACCCGCAGGTGGTTGCAGACCTGCACGGCCAGTTCCCGGTCGGGCAGCCCGACGTGCACGTGGCAGCCGCACACCGCCGGGTCGTGCGCCACCGGACCGTACCGACGCGACATCGCGTGGTAGCGCGGTTCGTCGGGGACCGTCCGGTGCGGTTCGGCGACCGGGGTGGCACCGACCGCCACCAGCCGGGCACCGGCCGCCGTGGCGGCCTCGGCGGCAAAGCGGCGCAGCGCCACCAGGTGCGCGCGCAGTTCGGTGAGGTCGGCGCAGACCGGGGTGACCATCTCCACCATGCTGTGCCGGAACTCCTGGCGGCTCTGGTCCCGGGCGGGGCCGCGCAGCGCGGCGAGCACCTCATCGGCGACCGGGAGGTTCCGACCGCTGTCCGGGTCGAGCAGCAGGTACTCCTCCTCCACGCCGAGCGTGAGGGTGGACAGGTCGGGTGCGGTGTCGACGGCGGTCGGACGGTACGCCATGGCCCCTCCCCATCCCCTGCTGCGGCGGTGCCTCGGGTTCCCGGCCGCCCCTGCGGCAAACGCGCCCTCAGGGCGTCGCCAGGGCCGCCGCGCGTGCGGTGAGAAAGGCCCGTTCGGCCGCGTTGTCCGTCAGGGCGACGGCCGTCCGGTACGCCTCGACGGCGTCCCCGCCCCGGCCGAGCCGGGCCAGCAGGTCGGCGCGGACCACGTGGTAGACGTGGAAGCCGACCAGGTCGAGGCGGTCCACAGCGGTCAGCGCCGCCGCCGCGCCGGACACCTCGGCGAGCGCGACGGCCCGGTTCAGCGCCACCACCGGACCGGGGGCGACCACCCTCAGCTGGTCGTACAGCTAAAGGATCTGGGCCCAGTCGGTGTCGGCGGCGCGCCGCGCGGTGCTGTGCACGGCGGCGATCGCGGCCTGGATCTGGTACGGGCCGGGCCGGTCGCGGCGCAGGCAGCGGCGAACCAGCGCCTGACCTTCGGCGATCAGTGTGCTGTCCCACCGGCGCCGGTCCTGCTCGGCAAGCGGGACCAGGTCGCCGGCGGCGGTGGTCCGCGCCGGCCGGCGGGCTTCGGTCAGCAGCATCAGGGCGAGCAGGCCGAGCGCCTCCGGTTCGTCCGGCATCAGCTCCACCAGCAGCCTGGTCAACTGGATCGCCTCGACGCAGAGCTCGGCGCGGACCAGGTGCGGGCCGGCGCTGGCCGTGTACCCCTCGTTGAAGATCAGGTAGAGCACCGCGAGGACGCCGTGCAGCCGGTCGGGCAGGTCGGCGTCGCGGGGCACCCGGTACGGGATCCCCGCGTTGCGGATCTTCGACTTGGCGCGGACCAGCCGCTGCGCCATCGTCGGCTCCGGCACCAGGAAGGCTCGGGCGATCTCGGCGGTGCTCAGGCCGCCGAGCAGCCGCAGGGTGAGGGCGACCCGGGTGCTCGGCGCGAGCGCAGGATGGCAGCAGGTGAAGATCAGACGTAACCGGTCGTCGCGCACCGGTCCCTCCTCCACGGGTGGGTCGGCGGCGTACAGCAGGGCCGCCTGGGCGTGCCGGTCGGCCCGGGACGCCTCCCGCCGCAGCCGGTCGATGGCCCGGTTGCGGGCGGTGGTGATGATCCAACCGGCCGGGCTGGGCGGCGGGCCGCTGCGCGGCCAGCGTCGCACCGCGATGACGAAGGCCTCCTGGACGGCCTCCTCGGCGAGGTCGATGTCGCCGAGGAGGCGGACCAGGACCGCGACCGCGCGGCCGTACTCCGCGCGGAACACCGCCTCCACGTCGGGCACTGTCAGTCGCCGGCCCCGCCGTGGAAGGGGCGCACCTCGATCGGCAGGGTGGTGGCCAGCGCGTAGCGGCGACCCCAGTGCAGGGCGGCGTCCAGGTCCGGCACGTCGATGATGGTGATGCCTCCCAGGTACTCCTTGCCCTCCACGAACGGCCCGTCGGTGATGAGCACCTCGCCGTCGCGGGCGCGCAGGACGGTGGCGGTCTCCGGGCCGTGCAGGCCCTGCCCGAAGACCCACGACCCGGTGGACGCCAACTCCTCGCGCAGCTCGCCGAGCTGACGCATCACCCCGGCCAGGAACTCCGGCTCCGGCGGCAGCTCACCCTGCGGCTGGTGGATGCTGAGCAGGTAGCGCGTCATTGTTCCTCCTCACGGACGGCCGGCCCGTCGCCGACCTCTCATCCTCCACACGATCGGCCTCCGCTCAGATCGACAGGCCGCTGCAAGAAATCTCAGGGCGGCTCCGCCCAGTGTCGGCACCTCCTTTGCACTGCTTCACCGGACGCGACGATAAAGGGGATCAAGTGTCGCGTGGGTTGAAGCAGAGCAAAGGACGCAAGACGGGGGTACGGTCCGCCGGTGCGGTGACCGGAGCCGGTAGTCATGCCCGCGACGGTTGTGGGTAGACCCCGGTGTGGTCGACGGCTTGCGGGTGGTCGTGGTCGGCGCCGGCTTCTCCGGTCTCGCGGCCGCGCTGGCGCTGAGCCGCGCCGGCGCCCAGGTACGGGTGCTGGAGGCCCGCGACAGGGTGGGCGGTCGGGTGCTGACCCGGTGGCTGCCCGAGCTCACCCAACTAGACCTGGGAGCGCAGTGGATCGGTCCGACCCAGGACCGGATGTACGCGCTGGTCGCCGAGCACGGGCTGGCCACCTTCGCCTCGGCATCGTTCGGCGTGCCCACAGTGCTCTGGGCCGGTGAGCGCCGGGCCGAACCGCCGGAGCAGGTGGGCCGGGTGCTCGGTCTGCTCGACGAGTACGCCGCACGTCTGGATCCGGCCGCACCCTGGGCGACGCCGGAGGCCGCGCTGTGGGACCGGACGACCCTCGGCGGGTGGCTCGCCACCACGGCTGGGGACGACGACACCGCCGACTACCTGGGGCGGCTGCTCGCCGGCGGGCTGCTGGCCACCGGCCCGGACGAGCTGTCCCTGTTGCACCTGCTGTTCTACCTGCGCAGCGCAGGCGGGACCGGGCCGTTGCTGGGGATGGCCGGCGGCGCGCAGCAGGACCGGATCTTGGGCGGGCCGCCGGCGCTGGCCGAACGGATGGCCACCGCCCTGCCGCCGGGCGCGCTGACGCTGGCCGCGCCGGTGCGGGCCATCGAACAGACAGTCGACGGCGCAACGGCCTGGACCGACACCGGGCGCGTCGACGGCGACGCCGTGGTGGTCGCGCTGGCCCCGGCACTGGCCGGCCGGATCCGGTACGACCCGCCGCTGCCCCCGCTGCGTGACGGGCTCACTCAGCGCATGCCGATGGGTTCGGCGTTGAAGGTGCACGCCGTCTACCCGGAGCCGTTCTGGCGTGCCGACGGGCGCTCCGGGGTGGCCACCAGCAGCGCCGGTCCGCTCACCGAGACGGTCGACAACTCCACCCCGACCTCGCCGCTCGGGGTGCTGACCGGCTTCAGCTACTCCACAGACGCCGCCACGCTGCGTCGGATGTCCCCCGCGCGGCGTCGGCGATGCCTGCTGGAGGCGTTCGCCAGAGTGGTCGGGCCACGCGCCGAGGATCCGGTGGATCTCGTCGAGCACGACTGGTCGGCCGACGAGTGGACCCGGGGCTGTTTCTCCGGTGCGCTCACCCCGGGCACCTGGCGGACGTACGGCCCGCACCTACGGGCACCGGTGGGACGCGTGTACTGGGCGGGCACCGAGACGGCCACTCGCTGGAGTGGCTACCTGGAGGGCGCGGTGCGCGCCGGTGAACGGGCGGCAGCCGAGGTGCTCACCGGTTGAGCGGCACGACCGCGGCCGGCCCGGTCTCGGCGGGACCGGGCCGGCTGCGGCCCACGGTGCGACCCGGCCGACCCGGTCCATCAGACGTCCGGGCCGGCGCGGGCGCCCCGGTCAGGGGTAGGTGGTCAGGTACACCGTCTGGTTGGCCGCGTTCGCGGTACCACCGGCGTTGTTGATCACCCGATTGATGGTGCCGACGCCACCGAGCGAGACGGTGACCATGTTCGTGAAGCGCACGTTCGGGTTGGTGGGCACCTCGAAGGACCGCTCCTCGACCACCGCGGGGTTGACGTTGAAGTAGCTGTAGCTACCCAGCCCGAACGCCTGGTGACTGGTCACCGAGTCGGCGACCTTGTACGCGGCGTAGCCCCGGGTCGACCCGTTCATCCAGGCCGCCTGGTTCGGTACGTCGTAGGGCAGCTCGTTCTGGTAGAAGTACGTCCGCCCGCCGTTGCCGTTCCAGATGGTCTGGTACTTCTGGTAGTGCTCGACGAAGAGGCCGTACATGGTGACGTTGTCGCCGTTGACGGTGAGCCCGGTGTCGGCGGTGTTCAGCGTCCACCCGGTCGGTACGCCGCTGGCGGCGTGATCGGCCCGCCACAGCCACATGTGGTCGCCGATCACGTTGTCGCTGTTGACAGTCAGCGTGTTGGTGGCCCTGCCGACGTGCGGTCCGCCGATGCGGAAGAACACGTCGTGCAGCGAGGTCGGGTTCGTGGCGTGGCTCGCTGACGAGCCGGACGGCCCGACCTCCATCAGCACCGGCGAGTTCGTCGTACCGGCCTCGAACATGATGCCGGCGACCTTCACGCCGTCCACGTCGGCCACCCGCATGCCCACCGTGCCGTTGTCGGCCTGGATGGTGGCCAGGCCGAGACCGAGCACGACAGTGTCGGCCCGGTTGACCTGGATCGGCTCGGTGATGCGGTGCACGCCCGGGGTGAAGAGCAGGTGCCTCCCCTGAGCGAGGGCCGCGTTGATGGTGGCGGCGCTGGTGCCGGGCTGGACCACGAAGAACTGCGACAGCGAGAGGGACGAGCCGGCCGGGGTCTTGTTGTACCAGCTGGTGCCGGTGGAGTTGGTGCGCAGCGCCGGCACGAAGACCCGGTACTCACCGCTGCCCGTGACGTACAGGAACGGCTTCTCCCGTACCTGCGGGGTCTGCGGGATGACGGTGTGCGACGGGTTGGGGAAGCTCGGCGCGGGAGCGCCGTTGACACCCTGGAAGACCATGTTCCACACCGAGCCGGTCCAGCCGTTGCCGAACTCGCTGTTGCGGGAGTACCACTGCTGCTGCGAACCGGAGACGACGAGGCCGTCGATGCGGGTGTCGGCCATCAGGCCACCGCTGGACCAGCCGTCACCACCGTTCCAGAGCTGGATCTGGTTCTGCGCGCCCCGCAGGTGCATCCGCCGGTACGGCGCGGCCTGGGACACCGCCCAGCGCTCCACGGTCTGCCCGGCGGGCAGGGTGACCGACAGGTTCTCGGCGGCCCGCCAGAAGTTCTGGGTGGCGTTGCCGCCGAACCAGAACGCCTCGGTGCGGACGTGGCCGTTGAGGTTGACGTCATCAGGGCTCATGCCGAGGCCGGCGACCTGGGTGAAGAAGCCGAGGTTGACGTCGGCGGTGTAGTTGCCGGGCTTGAACAGCACCGCGTAGCGCTGCGGGCCGAACTGGTTGGTCTCCTGCTGGGTGAAGAGGGTGTTGAGTCGACTCTGGATGGTCGACGTCGGCGTGCTCGGGTCGAAGACGAAGGTGTTCGGCCCGAGGTTGGGGTTGTACGGGTCGGTGGGCGTCACCGGGGGCTCGTTGGTGCCGCCACTCTCGCCGTAGACCTGGAACTCCCAGAGCGAGTACCCGTAGCCGGTGCCCCGGGTGGTGCCGTTCATGCGGACGTAGCGGCCGGCGCCGGAGACGGTGAGGTTCTGGGTCCCTCCGGTGCCTGTGGTGGTCGAGTAGATCGTGGTCCAGGAGGACCCGTTGTCGGAGGTCTGCAACTGGAAGGCCCGGCCGTAGGCGGCCTCCCAGATCAGGGTGACCTGGGTGATGGTGGCGCGGGCGCCCAGGTCGACCTGGAGCCACTGTGGGTCGCTGAACGCGCTGGACCAACGGGTGCCGGTGTTGCCGTCGACCGCGGCGGAGGCCGGGGTGCCGGCGTTCTCGGTGGACGAGGCGGTGGCGGGGCGGCCCTGGGACAGCAGGGTGGGGGCGGCCTGCGCGGGTGTGGTGGCACCGGTCGGGGTGAGCGCCGCGACCAGGGCCACGGTGAGCCCGACCAGCAGGTGCCGGACGACGCGTCGAGGACGCGGGCGTACGGATGTTGCACGAGATGTCATGACATCGCCTGTCGATAGGGGGGTACGGGGGGGTGCCGCGCGGATGGGATCGGCTCGCCCGTGGCGCCGTGGGTGGTGCCGCCGATGCGGCGTCGCGGGAGGGAGAGCGCTCTCGTAGGAGTGTTGCGGCGAGATTGCGACGGCGTCAAGACATCGATCTATAACTTCGTTATTTATCCCGAGGATCTTTTTTGCGTAATTTGCCGGCGGCGGTGACGTCGCCCCCGCTCAGCGGCGGACGCCACCCTCGGTGAGGAAGCGGGCGATCGGGAGGGTGGCCGCGCCCAGCGCCACAGCGTCCACCCCGAGCCGGCAGAGCTCGATCGACGCCTGCTCGTACGGCTGGCGCAGCGCCTGCCGACCGGCGGCCTCGCGCACGGCCGGCAGCAGGTCGCCGAGGGCCATCGCCGCCCAGCCGCCGAGCACCACCCGCTCCGGGTTGAACAGGTTGATCAGGTTGGCCACCCCGGCGCCGAGGTAGCCGGCGGTGTCCTCCAGCACCCGCCGGGCGGTGGCCGAGGTCTCGGCGGCGGCGACCAGCGCGGCGATCTGGGACTCCTCGTCCTCGCCCGGCACCGGTCGACCCCGGCGCGCCTCCCGGTAGCGGTCGATGATCGCCTCCGCCCCCACGTACGCCTCCAGGCAACCGCGCGCGCCGCACCGGCAGACCCGGCCGCCGTACACCAGGGTGGTGTGCCCCCACTCCCCCGCGCTGCTGGACGCACCCCGGTAGGTGGCGCCGTTGGTCACCACCGACGCGCCCACCCCGGAGCCGACAAGCGCGAAGACGGCGTGCCGGGCGCCCCGGCCCGCGCCGAACCACATCTCGGCCTGGCCCAGGGTCTTCGCGCCGTTGTCGATGTGCAGCGGCAGGTCGGTGCCGGCGCCGATCAGACGCTCCAGCGGCACCCGGTCCCAGCCGAGGGCCTGGGCGTGCACGACGGCCTCGGTGCCCTGCTCGACCACGCCGGAGACGCCGATGCCGACGCCGAGCACGTCGCCGGGGGTCACCCCGGCCTGGCCGGTGACCGCGTCGATGCCGGCCAGCACGTGCCCGGCCACCAGGTCGGGCTCGGTGCGGGCCGGGTCGAGCGGGTACTCGACGCTGGCCAGCAGGGTCATCGCGAAGTCGAACAGCTCCACCCGGACCCGGGTCTCGCCGACGTCCACGCCGATCACGAAGGCGAAGCGGGGCGCGATCCGCAGCAGCATGCTGGGCCGACCGCCGTCGGACTCGGCGGCGCCGGCCTCGGCGACCAGCCCCTCGTCGATCATGTCGGCCACCACGTTGCTGACCGCGGGTTGGCTCAGCCCGGTGCTGCGCACCAGGTCCTGCCGGGTGAGCGGGCCGTCCAGGAAGAGCTTGGTCAGCAGGGCGGACCGGTTGCGCAACCGCACGCTGCGGTTGGTGGCACGCGCCAGCTCCACTCGTCACCTCGTTCCCGTCGGGTGGTTCGAGGCGACTGTAACCGCCCCGTGCTTGACGACCCACCGGCCAGCAACTTTAATGACGACATAAATTAAGCCGTGATGTAACTCCCGGGAAACGCCGACGGACCCCGACGGCGCACCCCCGAACCCTGTCCGCAGCCGGCCCCCGTCGCCCGACCCCTATCGGTGACGAAGGCCGGCGGACCCCCACCACGCACCGGAAGGGCTGACCCGTGTCGAGACGACACCTCGGGATATTCACCGCCGCCGTACTGGCGGCCGCCTCGCTGACCGCCTGCGGAGGCTCCGGCGACGACTCCGCCGCGTCGCCGAAGACGCTCACCTACTGGGCCAGCAACCAGGGCGCCAGCCTGGAGGCCGACAAGACCACCCTCCAGCCGGAGTTGGACAAGTTCGAGAAGCAGACCGGGATCAAGGTCACCGTCGAGGTGGTCCCCTGGTCGGATCTGCTCAACCGCCTGCTGGCCGCCGCAGCCTCCGGCAAGGGCCCGGACGTGGTCAACATCGGCAACACCTGGTCGGCGTCGTTGCAGGCCACCGGCGCGCTGGTCGAGTTCGACGACGCCACCCTGCAGGCCGTCGGCGGCAAGGACCGGATCGTGCCCGCCGCGCTCGCCGCCGCCGGCGCCCCCGGCAAGCCGCCGGCCGCCGTGCCGCTCTACAGCATGGCGTACAGCCTGTACTACAACAAGAAGTCGTTCGCCGACGCCGGCATCACCGCACCGCCGACCACCTGGGAGCAGCTCGCCGAGTACGGCAAGAAGCTGAGCACGGGCGGCAAGTGGGGCCTGGCGATCGAGGGCGCCAACCCGTCGGAGAACGCCCACCACGCGTTCACCTTCAGCCAGCAGTACGGCGGCGAGTGGTTCGACTCGGCCGGCAAGCCGACCTTCGACACCCCGCAGAACGTCTCGGCGATCAAGCGGTACGTCGACTTCATGGCCGCCGACAAGATCACCAACCCGAGCAACGCCGAGTACGCGCAGAACCAGTCGGTCTCCGACTTCGCCAACGGCAAGGCCGCCATGCTGCTGTGGCAGTCCGCCGGGTCGAACCTGAAGACGCAGAACATGCCGGCCGACGCGTACGGGGTGGCCCCGGTGCCGTTCCTGGCCAGCCCGCCGGCCGGCGGCAAGAAGGTCAACAGCATGGTCGCCGGGATCAACATGGCGGTCTTCAAGCACACCAAGAACAAGGACGGCGCGCTGAGCTTCGTCAAGTTCATGACCAGCGACGAAGAGCAGACGATCCTCAACAAGACGTACGGCTCGCTGCCGGCGGTGAAGACCGCGGCCTCCGACCCGGCGTTCAGCGCCACCGAGCAGAAGACCATCCAGGAGACCCTGGTCACGACCGCGGCCCCGCTGCCGCAGGTGCCCGATGAGAGCACCTTCGAGACCCTGGTCGGCACCGCGATGAAGGAGCTGTTCGCCGACGCGGCCAGCGGCAAGCCGGTCACCGAGGAGTCGGTGAAGGCCAAGCTGACCGACGCGCAGCAGAAGATGCGCTGACCCAGGCGTCACCGGTGGCCGTGGTGCCGGTCCTCCGCCACCTGCGGCGTTTGTCGGGGCGCGCGCCGGGTAGCCCCTGCCGACCGTGCCGAGCCCTACCGCGGAGGACAGACATGATG